>JBLIZK010000481.1:0-3477 GCA_048859825.1 Paludibacter sp. | reverse complement strand
TCAAATAAATATCTACACGACCTGCACCTTTAGTAGATAACGTTATTTCAGTTTGTGCTTTTATATTTTCAGTATCAAAATCTTTTCCACTAACCTTTATAAGCTTTTTTATAAACTCTTCTTTTGCATAATCACTTGAATTGATAATTGAGGCAATAAAAGTAGAATGAATATTTTCCTTTGTTGCTAGTTTTAGAATTTTAAAAATGTTTATATTCATATTTTTAGTTTTTTAAAATTAGTATTGATTGATATTTTGCAAACCTACCATATTAAAATTATGAGCTAAATGAAAAGCCACAACTAAATTTAGTTTTTCTGGCGTTATGTTGGTTAAGTATTGAGAATAAACCTTTTTATAAAGTTTGTATGCTTCTGAATGAATGTTTGAAGTCACTTTTTTTGCGAAACTATAACTTGCTAATTCTAAGGCTTTTTCTTCTGTAAAATCCGTATTCAATTTATAGTTTTCAAGTTTTTCACGTAATAAAATCCCTGTTTGACGATAGTTAAACTCATCGTAACGTGCAATTTGAAGGCTTACTGTCTTAGAATTTGTAATCTTAATATTGATTTTCATTAGCTCAGATTCAGATTTATTGAAGTTTGTTTTCATCTTTCCATCACCTGACACTAACCAGTCGGTGTTTAGTTCAGGGTATGCCCTACAAATCAAATAAATATGATTATAAGTAACTTCCCTCTCTTTCTTGAAAATTTGTTTCATTTCAATTTGATAGATACCTGTGGAATTGCAGAAATCGGCTCTGCTTAAAGCAAATTCATGTATTACAGTTTGTATACGTTTATTTATTTCACTCATTGAAAATTGAATTAAATTTTTTCTGATTTTTTCTCATTCATTGTGCAAAAATAAATTCTAACTGTGTCAAAACATGTCGTACTTATACTGTTATTTCTATGTCTTTTTATTTATTTCGGCTTGCTGCTAACACATAAATACACCCAACACTATAGAGTATATATTTTTTATTATTTAATAACTATATACACAGTAAGCTATTATAAACTCTTTCCGGAGGATAAACGGGAATAATAATTCGGATACCTGGCTTCAGCCACCATCCCAACAATTATCTCCCAAAAGGAAATTTGTCGACGTTGTTCTTTTACCACATTATCAAGTATAGACACAAACCAATAATATTTATAGGTTGCAACCGAATTGTTGAAAATTTGGGCAAATACTGATGTGTTAATATTGTTGCTTTTCGGTAAACTAACAATTTCCATTTTTAAGATTTTATAGTAGTACTTTATGCTTTAAGTAGAAGATTAAACAATTTCAGCCCCAAATTTACAAATTCAAATCAATATAATTGCTAAGATGAATTCACAATCATTTAAAATTGATAGGTATATACTGTTAAAAAATGGACTTAGGTGTGGGAGGGCGGTTGAGTTGGATGCGTGTTAATCTCATCTTCGTGTTATTTGTGCCATTTGTGGTTTTAATTCTATGTATCCGATTCATGGTTTTTTCTGCCTTTTGCACCTATGCAACACTGACTCAATACTCACTTTATTACGGATATATAATGGTTATATTACGGATATAAAAAGGATATATTATGGTATATAATAAACACCATAATATATCCGTAATATATACTTATTATATACTTATGGTAATCATAATAAAGTCAGTGTTGAGTTAGTGTTGAGTAGGATTATTAGAGTAGAATTTGCATGAAAAGCTCTGGGCCACAAATACAATTATTTCGTACTTTGCTTTTGCTTACTGTCAATCCTCAGCCATCTTGCAAGTAGTTCTATAGTAGTGCCTTGCAGCAGCAACGAAATCAGTGTCGACAAAAATACGATATTAAAAATTATGCGTGCATAAGGAATGTTTTCGGCTAAAGGCATAGTGGCAAAAATAATGGGTACAGCACCTCTTAGTCCTACCCACGAAATAAATGCTTTATCGTTTATACTAATGCTCTTAAAAGGCCATAATGTGATAAAAACACTGAGTGGGCGCGCAACAAATATCATTACAAAACTAATAATCAAACCGGGAACAAGTACCGGTACCAATTCGTGGGGATTTACCAATAGTCCGAGTGTGAGAAACATTATTAATTGCGAAAGCCAAGCCAGCCCATCGAAAAAACTGAGCGAACTGGTTTTGTGCACAAATTCTGAATTGCCTATGACCAAGCCGCCAATGTAAATTGCTAAAAAGCTGTTGCCACCCACAAAGTAAGTAAACGAAAATATAAAAATGCAGAATGTAAAAAGCAATATTGGGTAAAGTGATTGGTTATCGATGCGGATTCGGTTGATGGTCCATACAGCTATTTTACCAATGGCATAGCCTGTAAATAAACCAATAGTAAGCTGCAGTGCTAAATTACCAGCCACCTGCCAATAATTGATTGTGCCCTGTAATTGAATTACTTCAATCAGTGTAATTACCAGAATATAGGCTACAGGATCGTTACTGCCACTTTCAAGCTCAAGTGTAGGGCGAATATTGTTTTTTAACTGTAAACCTTTGGACCGCAATATAGAAAACACGGATGCCGAATCGGTGGACGATAAGATAGATGAGAGCAGCAAAGCGCCTGTTATACCAATTGCTGCCGATGGGAAGGTCATACCCATAATCCACCAAATAAAAATACCTGTTACAGTTGCCGTTAGCAGCACGCCTAAAGTAGCCAATAAAATACCCTGTGATATTACCGGTTTAATTTCGTGAAATTTGGTATCCATCCCTCCGGCAAACAGGATTATACAAAGTGCTACTGTACCAATGTGTTGTGCCATTTGAAAATTATCGAACTGAATGCCCAGTCCGTCGCTGCCAAATAGCATGCCTACACCTAAAAATAAGAGCAATGCAGGTACACCTAAACGGGAGCTGATACGCCCGGCCAGTATGCTGAAAAAGAACAGGATGGATAAAACCATCAGGATATATTCAATTTTTAAATCCATAATGCCTTGTGTTTGTAAAAATTAAACGGTTAAATTGCACTGAATGTTTTTTAGCAGCATTATCAGACAACGAAACAGATACTAACTGCACCGAATGAGATTATCCATCCGGTGCAGCCATCGGTTTTATGGGCGAACAGATAATATGGATTGAGCAAAACCGGCCGGTATTACTACTGCTTCGTTAATTGCTTCGTATTGTAAATTCTGAAAGAATAAAAGTTGAGCGATACAGTATTCGCAATTGCTTGTATAATATAGCTGAATAAGCAGGGTGTCGCTTACAGCGCCTTTTAGTTCGGAAATTTGTTCCCACTTTTGCTCACGAAATATTTCCATCAGCTTGTTTTTATGATGGATGTCGATACTCACCTGTCGATTTTTTAGTTGTTTGCCCGTGTGTACATGAATGTACACTTTGTTTTTATAAAAAAACAGTACTATGCCGGTTAGCATCAATACGGTAGCACTTATTAGCAGGGTAGGCGACAGAATGCCTGTTTCGGGCCA
>JBLIZK010000480.1:0-2462 GCA_048859825.1 Paludibacter sp. | reverse complement strand
TCCGTCGCGATTTGCATAAAATTTAAGCTCAACACCTTTCATCTTGGGATTGTAGAGCAGAAACTTGCTTTTGCGTCTTTTCAATGCGGGTATTTCACTGCAAAAAAAACCGAAACCTTCCCAAAACTCTTTTTTTAATTGCTTCTCTTCTTCTTTACTGTACATTTTAACTTTTTAGTATGTTTATTTTAGGGCATTTAGCCCTTTGCTATTTGATAATTTTATATAAACTGCCTGGCAGGCATCTTATAAGTCCTTTAAACTCAAGTTCAAGCAAGGCTGATGAAATTTTACTCACTGTTTTTTCGGCTTTTATGGCTATCTCGTTGAGTTGTAACCCATCGGGATATTGGCGTAGCAGTGTTACCAAACTTTGTTCCTCGTCGGTTAGTTCGGTAAACAAGCTCGTTTGTATAGCTTTATCGGCCATTTCGGTCGATTTTTCCCAGTTCATCATTCTGAAAATATCGTCGGCCGATTCAATTAAAGCTGCTTTGTTATTTTTAATAAGTGCATTGCAACCTTTGGACCATTCGTCGGTTACCCGACCTGGAAAAGCAAATACATCACGGTTATAATCATTGGCCATTTCGGCAGTAACCAATGCACCACCTTTGGCAGCCGATTCAATTACGATTGTCAGGTCGCAAAGACCTGCTATTATCCTGTTTCGCTGCACAAAATTTTGCCTGTCGGGGTTGGTGCCACTCATATATTCGGTCAGAAGCATTCCACTTTCGAGCATTCGCACCGCCGTTGCTCTGTGAGCAGCCGGATAAATCCGATCGAGCCCATGCCCCAAAACACCAATGGTTGGCAAATTATAATCAATAGCTGCTTTGTGTGCGCAAATATCCACTCCATAGGCGAGGCCACTTACAATCAGAATGTCCTTGTTCAGTGCCGCCATATCGGCAATCACTTTTTTACAAATCTCCTTGCCGTTGTCGGTTGCATTGCGCGTACCAACCACGCTTACAAATTTACCGTTGTTCAGGTTGCAATTACCTTTGGTATAAATCATTATGGGCGAGTCCGGACATTCTTTCAGTCGGTAGGGATATTCTTTGTCGGTAAAATAGAGCGGACTGATTTTATTTTTAAGAATAAACTCAATTTCCTTATCGGCTAAATGAAGTACTTTGCTGTTTGTAATCTCGCGAGATAAAACATCGCCAATGCCGGGAATTTTGGATAAATTCTTTTGTGTTTCGTGAAAAACAGCTTCCTCAGACCCTGTATAAGCAATCAGATTTTTGGCAAGTGCATTGCCAACACCTTTTATCAGCGTAATTCCGATTTTATAGCGCAACTGTTCATTATACATGGCGACCGATGTTAAAAATACCTGGTTTTATTTTGAATTAGCCTCATAAGCACATATGCAGTACCAATGCCCAGAAAATCGCATGCCCAATCGAGCCATTCGGCAGAGCGGGGTTTGAAAAAAGTTTCCTGCACTATCTCTATAATTCCGCCCAGCACTATTGGGTAAATAATACAAATCAACCAAAACTGCAGTCCGGCAAGCTTGTTTTGAATGTTTCTGGCAAAATCGTAAACAAGAATGAGCCCGAAAACCACATATACCAGATAGTGACCCAATTTGTCGGTCAGTTGAAGCACATTCATTTCGTTGATATCTACCGGGCGTGCAAGCGATAAGTATAAAATCAGAATGGTAATAGCTATGGATTTCCAGAATAATACCAAATTTTTCAAAATCATGCTAGTTGTAGTAAATACAAAATGTAAAAAAATGATTGTAAAATATAACAAATAATCCAAAGAGTAATTATCTTTGCAAAGATATGGCTTTTGTGTAATTGGCCAAATATCATTTATAAAAACAAACAAAATAAATGAGACTTTACAAACATATATCAATCAGAAAATCAATTTATTAAAACTAATCAATATGAATAAAATACTATTTAGCTTTGCAATAGTTGTTTTAGTTACGGCTTGCTCAACAGTTGCCGTTACAGGTAGAAAACAACTATCACTGGTATCGGATTCTGAAATTCTCAGCCTAAGTGCTACAGAGTACAAACAATTTATCGATTCGGTGCCTGCATCGAAAAACGTGGCCCAAACTGAAATGGTTAAAAAAGTTGGCGCCCGTATTGCGGCTGCTGTAGAGGAGTATCTTAAATCAAATGGTCGTTCGGCCGATGTGGCTAATCTGAAATGGGAATTTAACCTCATAAAAGATAGTGTAGTAAATGCATTTTGCATGCCGGGCGGAAAAGTGGTGGTATTCGAAGGTATTCTTCCGGTTACTAAAAATGAAACTGGTCTGGCTGTAGTTATGGGGCACGAAATTGCGCATGCCATTGCCAAACATTCCAATGAACGTATGAGCCATCAGGTGGCTGCTCAATACGGAGCCGGTATTTTAAATATGGCAATGGCAAAAAAAACAGCAGCTACAAAGCAAATTGTAAGCACGGCTTATGGTC
>JBLIZK010000479.1:0-4092 GCA_048859825.1 Paludibacter sp. | reverse complement strand
GCTGTGGTTTTTGCAATTACGTTCAAACACAAGCATAATCCCGAAGAATTTAAAAACGGCATTGCCTGATATTAATTTAAAGAATCGTTTGGTAGGAAATTCCGATAAACCTTTTATCGGAATTTCTTGTTATAGGCTGTAAAATAAATAAGCGATGAAAAAAAATAATATTGAGGAGCAAATATTGGTTATTTTTGGTTCGAATGGCGATTTAGCAAAACGCAAACTACTACCTGCTGTTTTTCAACTCTTTGCTGAAAACCTTTTACCCGATAATTTTGTAGTTTTAGGCGCCGGAAGTCAGGATAAAACTTCGGCTACTTACCGCGATGATGTGAAAGATGCTCTACATACTTTTGCACCTAAATCACTAGAAACAAACAAATTATTATTATCACAATTTCTCGATAAAGTCCATTATAAAAAAGTTAATAACCAAACAGAAGAAGATTTTGGTGCATTAAAGGTTTTCATTGACGAACTATCTGTCAATCTTAACCTTGCCCGAAATATAGTTTATTACTTTTCAATTCCACCATTTTTATACGATGTAGTGGCTGCCAACCTGGTAAAATTCGGTTTAAATAACGAAACTGATGGTTGGAAACGCATTATTGTTGAAAAACCGTTTGGCTACAGTTATGAAACGGCCATTGAACTGGACAAAAAGCTCCACAACGGTTTTCATGAAGACCAGATTTATCGTATTGATCATTATCTGGGCAAGGAAACGGTTCAAAATATTATGGTCACCCGGTTTTCGAATGGTTTTTTTGAACCCATCTGGAACAGGAAATACATCGATCGGATAGAAATTACAGCGTCCGAAAAAATTGGAGTAGGCAATCGCGGTGGTTACTACGACACTTCAGGAGCTCTGCGCGATATGATTCAGAACCATTTACTACAGGTAATGGCTGTTGTAGCTATGGAACCACCAGCTGTTTTCGATTCTGATTCAATCCGAAATGAAACAGTAAAAGTACTGCAGGCTCTGCGACCGATTCGCCCCAACGAAGTGGCCGAAAACGTAGTTCGCGGTCAGTATATTTCAGGTGAAGTAAATGGTAAAGTTCAAAACGGCTACCGACAGGAAACAGGCGTAGCACCCAATTCAAAAACAGAGACTTTTGTAGCCATGAAGGTGCATATCGACAATTGGCGTTGGGGCGATGTACCCTTTTACATTCGTACAGGTAAACAATTACCGGAACGTGTAACAGAAGTAGTAATACATTTGAAACCTGCTCCACAACAACTATTCAAGCAATTATGCCTGACCGACCCAAACACTATGATAATACTTCGGATTCATCCTGATGCCGGAGTAGCAGTTGATTTTGGAATGAAAATTCCGGGAGCCGGATTCAAGGTTCAAAACGTAAACATGGCTTTTCATTATTCCGATTTGGCCGATAAAAAAATTGCTGAAGCCTACGAACGTCTTATTTTAGATTGTATGATTGGCGATTCAACCCTTTATGCACGTGCTGATGCCGTAAAAGCAAGTTGGAAGTTTGTTGATCCGATATTAAATGCATGGAAGAATGATCCGGATATTCCATTATACTTTTATGAGTGTAATACATGGGGACCAAAAGAATCGGACGCTTTATTCAATGAAAAATTCATGAAATGGCGCGAACCTTTTGCGAAATTTAAAACCGAATAATGATATTTTTTAATACACACACGATATTTTTATGCAAATTAATTTTCAAATTTTTGATGATCCCGCAGAAACATCGCGGGCTGTAGCTGAGCTTATTAAAGAAAAAACACAAATTTTTTCTGATAGCGAATTTCTTAATATAGCTGTTTCAGGAGGCAGTACGCCCCGTTTACTTTTCGAATTGTTGGGTGAAGAATACGAGACATCAGTAAACTGGAAGAAAGTCCGGCTATTTTGGGTGGATGAACGCTGCGTGGAGCCTACAAACCCTGAAAGTAACTACGGTATGACATACGATGCATTCCTGCAACGCACTTTCGTTCCGGGCGATAATATTTTCAGAATTCATGGCGAAGAAATACCGGAATACGAGGCTGACAGATATCAAAAACTATTGTTGAAAGAACTTCCTGCAAAAAACGGATTTCCTGTTTTTGACTTAATATTGTTAGGTATGGGCGAAGATGGGCATACTGCATCTATTTTCCCCAACGATTTATCTTTACTGGATACTGATGTTTCTGTGGCAGTAAATACCAATCCATATACCGGTCAGAAACGAATTACTTTGACCGGAAATACAATTACTAATGCCTTACAAACAGTATTTTTGGTAACAGGTGAAAGTAAATCGGGAAAACTTCTTGAAATTCGTAACGACGAAAAAGTTGCCGAAAAATATCCGGTTTGGCATATTTGCAACCAATCAAACAACCTAAGTTTCTATATTGATTCTGCAGCAGCATCATTAATTAAATAGTATCGAACAAACTGTAAATTCATAATAAACTGTTATGCTTATAAATGAACGCGATACCAGAACAGAACGTTTGCTCGGGGTGGCTAACGAAATGATGACAGCTGCCCGGACAGCACCTAAAGGAAAAGGCTTTGATATTATTGAAGTAGCTATGGTGTACGGTGAAACAATTCAGGAAATCTCGGAAAAAATGTTGCAATACAGTCAGGAAACTGGGCTAAAATTTGTAACACGCGATGCCGAAAACATACTTCAGTCTGAAGTAATTGTTTTAATTGGTACCCGTCAGCAATTGCATAATTTGAATTGCGGGTATTGTGGCTTTGAAACCTGTGTCGAAAAAACAAAACATCCGGACGTACCTTGTGCCATAAATACAGTAGATGTAGGCATTGCTATCGGTTCAGCATGTGCAGTAGCATCGCGTCATTTTGTTGATAACAGAGTCATGTTCTCGGTTGGCAGAGTGGTGCAGGAAATGGGGTTAATGCCTCAGTGTAGTTCTATATACGGCATACCAATAAGTTGCAGCTCCAAAAATCCTTTTTTCGATAGGATTCCGAAAACTCCTCCGGTTACAAAATAATTAATTTCTTTTATCAACCCCCCACATTAGTTTATTTTTTAAATTATCAAAAAATGTGTGGCGGGGTTGTTTCAGTATTTTCAACGTAAAACCGGCCTTGGAAATACGTAAATGAGTAGAATCGTCCACTATTGTACTACGTCCATCAAGCGCTAACTGAAAACTGTTAGAGCGACTTTTAACTTCAAGATCAATCGTCCAATTATCGGGAACAATTAACGGACGTACATTTAAACTATGCGATGCTACGGGCGACAAAATAAAATTACCGGCCTGCGGAACAACTATGGGTCCGCCTACACTCATGGAATAAGCAGTTGAGCCGGTTGGTGTTGACACCAATAAACCATCTGCCTGATACGTATGAACAGGTTCACCGTTCAACGTAGTATGTATACTTATCATGGACGAGCTATCCTGCTTCAAAATGGAAACTTCGTTAAGTGCAAACGGAAGTTCTATTCTTATTTTATCCGACCGTTCCACTTTCAATAATGTTCTTTCCTCAGTTATCAACTGCCCGTTCAACATCGCTTTCACAGCCTGAATCATGTTTTCGGCAGGTACATCTGCCAAGAAACCTAATCGACCGATATTAATTCCTAATACCGGAATAGGTTTATCTCCTATTAATGAAGCTGTTTTCAGAAAAGTTCCA
Source organism: Paludibacter sp. (assembly GCA_048859825.1). Lineage (GTDB taxonomy): Bacteria > Bacteroidota > Bacteroidia > Bacteroidales > Paludibacteraceae > Paludibacter. The sequence goes on along the minus strand of JBLIZK010000479.1, from coordinate 416 downwards.
TCGCCACCAATGCTTATGGCATAATCACAAATAAAATTCTCATTTTCAATAATTTCAACATTATCCAAACAACAATCATCCACAATCATTGCATTCTGAAAAAGTTCTTTTTCAACTAAAACCGATACATTATTTTGATTTAAGAACTCATACAAAACCTTTAAATATGTTGTAATCAGGCCATTGTATGTATTACCAAAAATTGCAATTTTAATCATTCTGTTTTTATAATAAGTTGATTAATAATTATTAGTCGATATAAACCGATGAAATTATTTAAACAAAAGTACAAAAAAGATTTTGTATCTTTAAAAATCAACTTACAAGCTTTTAACAATCTGCTCGTTGAAGTTTTTTTACTAATTTTGTGGGAGCAAAATAAACAGAAAATGACAAAATTAAGTGTAAATATCAAT
>JBLIZK010000478.1:0-3092 GCA_048859825.1 Paludibacter sp. | reverse complement strand
TTATGCCTCAAATGTAAATACACTCGGTATAACAGCCAGCTGGGAGGCCGATCTGTGGGGAAAGCTAAGCAGTCAGACTAAATCGAAATATGCAGCTTACCTGAATACCCTCGAATATAAAAAACTGATTCAAACCACACTGATAGCTTCCATCGCCAAAGGATACTACAATCTGCTGGCTTACGACGAACAGTTGCGTACCACCAGAGAAACCATTGCAATATTGACCCAAAGCACGCAAACAATGCAAGCGCTCAAAGATGCCGGACAACAAACGGCAGCGGCTGTTGAACAATCCAAAGCTTTGCTTTACAATACGCAATTGTCTGTATTTGATCTCGAAAGCAAAATCCGTCAGCAGGAAAATGCCATTTGTGTACTTGTTGGTCGCACACCGGGTACTATCGAACGCAACTTAATGAGCAGTCAGTCTGTGCCGACTACTATGAACTCGGGTATAGCGCTCAACGACCTGGCTAATCGGCCGGATGTAAAACAGGCCGAGCTTTCATTACAATCGGCTTATGCACTGACTGATGCTGCCAAAGCAGCGTTCTATCCATCATTTAGTATCAGCACTTTATCGGTAGGATTAGCTGCCGGAGGTTTTTCAGGTTTTTTCAAACCAGAAAACTTAGCCGCTGAAATTATAGGGGGATTAACACAGCCAATTTTTATGAAAGGCCAGCTTAAAGCCAATCTTAAAATATCGCAGGCACAACGGGATGAAGCCTTATTTACTTTTACCAATACATTATTGGTAGCCGGGCAAGAAGTGTCAGATATTTTATTTACGTACAAATCCCTAATCAGTAAAAACGAGTGGAGAGATAAACAACTGGAAGCACTTACCAAATCGGCTGATTATACGCAGGAATTGCTCCGTGCTGGTGAAGCGAACTATACCGAAGTGCTCAACGCACAAAAAGACTTATTGACGGCTCAACTTAGCAAAACGAACGACAAACTTGACCAGTTAACGCAAAGCGTAAATTTATACAAAGCCCTTGGAGGTGGCGTACAATAACATTAACCAAAATAGAGCATTTAAAAATATGAACATAGAAGAAGTTTCTTTATGATAGCCATGGCTAACAAAGGTTATGATACTTGTCCACTCGAAGGATTTGACAGTCGCCGCGTGAAAAAACTGCTCGGTTTGCCCCGGGCTACCGAAATAAATATGGTGATTTCGTGCGGTATACGCGATGGTAACAAGGGGATTTGGGGCGAACGATTCAGGGTGTCTTTCGAAGATGTATACAAAAAGCTTTAAGCCAAAAAATGAGTCGTACGCTTTATATTTTCAACCCTGAGCACGATTTAGCTTTAGCCAATAACGACGCCAATTTTAACGCACCACTCTCGGCGCGGCAATTGGCGTCCGATTTATCCTGCCTGCCCCTGTGGTTTGCAGATAACAACGGAATCGTCTGGAGCAGTGTGTCTTCCCTGTGGCTGGCGGAAATACAAACTTTATTTCCACAATTAAATTCCATTTTTGTTACAAACAACCCAGACTCAGCCGAAATCAGCTCTGTGCAACCCTGGGGTTGGGATAAGGCTATTGTTAAGCGGTTGACGAATATAAATAAGGACGAAAATTCCTGTGACCCTATTGCCGGATTATGCCCGAACGAAAATCAATTGGCTCAAATAATACGACTTTCGCACAGAGCCATGGCCGTAGACGCTCTGAATTTTCTTCGTTCCTGCATTGAATCGGACCTATTCCCGCCTCCTGCCACAATACTGACTGATACTACACAGGTGAAGCAGTTTACGCATGCACATCAGCCGTTAATACTCAAAGCGCCGTGGTCAGGGAGTGGTAAAGGCCTTTCGTGGATACGCGCCGGACTGACGGAAAGTCATCGGGGTTGGTGCCACAATATCATTGATAAGCAGGGCAGTGTAATTGCTGAAACGGCCTACGATGTATTACAGGATTTTGCTCTGTTATTCACTTGCGAAAACGGCCGCTGCAGCTTTGCGGGCTATTCACTCTTCGAAACCGAAAAAGGCATTTACCGAAGTAATATTTTGATGAGCAACGAGGCTATTTTCAGTTATTTGACCCAAAAATACTTTCAGCCGGAATTGCTCGCTACCGTTCAATGCCATTTGCAGCAGTTTATCGAATCAAAAATAGCCGCTCATTATTCGGGCATGCTTGGTGTGGATATGTTTGCCTTTCGCGAAAACGATACCGTCAAACTACATCCCTGCGTGGAAATTAATTTACGCATGACAATGGGCTGCGTAGCACGTATTTTTTACGATAAATTCGTGCAACAGGAAGCCATCGGTCGTTTTTATATCGACCATATGTCATCAAAAAAGGCTTTGTTTGCCAATCACAACTCAAAATGCCATTCGATGCCACTTCAAATTGAAAACGGACGAATACAATCAGGTTATTTTTCACTAACTCCAGTAACCGAACAAAGCCTTTACCGCGTCAGCATCGAAATAAGCTGAAAATCCATTATCTTTGTATAAATAAAAAATCCGGTTTACTTATACAAATATATTATGTCGAAAATAACGTGTTTTATCCCCTATACTGATGCCAAACAGGCCGCTGAAACCATTCATCAACTACAGTCGTCGCCGCTTACCGAAACAGTTTTTTTACTTTGTACACAGTCCGATGCTGTTGCTCCAGATGGCTGTAAATTGCTGGTAACCGACAATTTGCAAAGCACGGCTACCGTACAACTCATCGCCGAAAATTCGAACAGCGAATACACGCTTATTTATACCAAATATACGACACTCGAATTGGGTCAGTTTGCCCTGGAACGTTTTTACAATATAGCATCGGCTACGGATGCCGGTATGGTATATGCCGACCATTATCAGGTAGTGAACGGTACACGCTCCGCATTTCCGGTAATCGATTATCAGCCAGGCTCTGTTCGCGACGATTTTAATTTTGGTTCAGTCCTTTTTTACAATTCAAAACGACTACGCAAAGCTGCTGATAAAATGAAAGATAGTTATCAGTTTGCCGGCATGTACGACCTCCGTTTGCGCGTATCGCGTAAAGCAGAATTGCTGCATATAAACGAGTATTTATATGCCGAAGT
>JBLIZK010000477.1:0-5161 GCA_048859825.1 Paludibacter sp. | reverse complement strand
TAAATAGCTGTTGAAGCAGCATCTTTCAAGATATCCATGCTTTCGATATTGTCAGCCGGAATATCGCTGATATTACTTACCTGAACACCATCCACAATATACAATGGTTCATTGGATTGTGTAATGGAACCTCCACCGCGAACACGCACCTGCATGGTTGCACCCGGACGTCCGTCCTGCGAAACTACGTTAACTCCCGATAGTTTCCCTTGCATGGCCTGAACAACGTTCGAAACGGGGTTTGCAGCCAGCTTATCGCCAGATACAGACGCCACCGAACCTGTCAGGTCGCGTTTTTTAACTGTACCATAACCAATAACAACCACCTCATCGAGGTCTTTTGAATCTTCTTTAAGCTGAATAGAAATAGAATTACGTCCATTTAACGCCACATCCTGCGTTACATAACCTACGTAGCTAATTGTAAGTGTTGAGTTTAAACCAGTTTTAATGGAAAACTTTCCATCCAAATCTGTAATTGTTCCATCACCAGTGCCTTTTACTTTAACTGATGCTCCAATTATGGCTTCGCCTTTTTCATCGGTAATTTTACCGGTAACACTACTATTCTGCGCATACACTTCAGTTGTAAAAGTGAAGGTAAGAGTACACGCAAGCAGCATAATAAATGCATGTTTGAATTTTTTCATAAATACTGTGATATAAAGTTGAATAGAATAATGATTAACATATATTCCGGTTGTTCCGGCAGAAGATTTTAACGCAATAACTTATGGTTGATATTACATTATTTTTAAATTTTCTACATATAGGGAAACTGGGAATTCTAAACGAACATACTATTATTCTGTCCGCTATAGGAGTAAAAAAATCAGGAAGTACTAACTCTCATGCTAATTTTTAAATTTAAGGTAACTGTATTAATATAAAAGACTTTTTCGATTAATTCGAGTAATTGTGTATTGCCTTCATTATTTGTGATTCTTCGCCGTGTGCGCACACACAAAAATTTAAAAAAATAGTTCGCTATTAAAGAATACTTCTATTCGAGAAAACGCGAACTATTTCGAAGGCAAATATACAACATTGTTTTATTATTCCAAATAGCAAGTGAATTTTTATTAAAATAACAATTTATATTTATATAGGTCTGTTTTTCTGATGCTTAAAAAATAACACCAATTTTAAATGCAACAAATTTCCGATAAAAACGATTTATATATCTGCAATAATTACCTTTTTCTTTCTTCGATAGAATTAACCTCCGAACACTTTTTAACTATTAAAGGACCAGAGCTAATTCAGAATATATTAAAAACATTATTTATGTACTCGCAAAAATAAAAATCCATATACTATTTGAGTCTCTGGAATACATGCAAAATTTCATTCAATCTTAAACCTCAAAATTGTTTTTAATTTTTCCGGAGAGGTTTTCCGGGCATCGCTCAGGTAAATTTCCCGATGAATTTTGCTGAGCCGTTTCAGGCCGATTGTTTCGGCAAAGGCTTCCATGCGGGCGAAACTTGCAAAAAACTGCTTTCCCGATTTTTTCCAATCGTGTTTCATACTTTTGAATAAGAGACCACTAACCCCTAAAGGGAAGTTTGAAGCGGAGAAACTAATCTCCCCTTAAGGGGATGGGGGTTATTACATTGTTTTTACCGGAATACAAATATCCAACACAAATTTATGCTCGGGATGGTTCTCGGGATCGACGTAGTAAAATTCGTAAGGATTGCCTTCACCGGGTTCGTAGCCGCTTTCGGTCATCCACACGCACATGGTATTCCATGCTTTTTCAAATCCGGTTACATCAATTTCAAAATGACCTACGGCAAACTTACCTCCTTTAATGGTCATTTTACCAATTTCACCTTCCACCGGCACGTCTTTATCAACCACCAAACAAGCACTCTGGCGCACTTTACTTATTTCGGTCACTGAAGGGTCGTCGTGATATACGGTGACCGTGTGCGAGTCTTTGCCAATCAATCTGCGTGGTCCGGCAAACTGCATTAATCTTCCGTACGCTTTCCCAATTTCATTGAAAGCACCCGTGTGCCTGCAATAAATAGCCTGCATATCAGGCAATTCTTTTACAATAACTTTTGTTTCCATAATGATAATTTGTTTTAAATTTACGGAACAAAGTTCGTTATTCAGGGACATATAAATTTGATTTTTCTTGCTGAGCGGTTGACCATTCTTGCTGAAATAAATGCCGTCTTTCACTAAAATGGGTTGTTCAATATTACGGTAAGCAGTGGCACTCATCCCAAAATGCTTGCGGAAGGTACGTGCAAATAAAGCCATGCTACTGAATCCACAGTCGAAAACAATATCTGATATGCTTTTACCCGGAGAATCTTTCAGTTGCTGGGCAGCTTTTTCGGTACGTATCCGCAAACAGAAATCGGCTGGCGTTTCGCCTGTTAATGTACTAAAAATACGGTGAAAATGGAAAGGTGAGAAATGCGCCAATTCTGCAAGTTTATCAAGACTCATCTGTTCAGTATAATGATTGTCAATATACTCCATTACCCGATTGATGCGTGCAATATATGCTGAACGGCTTTGCACTTGTATGCTCATTAATTTGTAGTAAAATAAAATACAAACATATTAAATTTACAGGAAGCATTGTTGACTTTTCTTGCTAAAATCAAACAAATTGGTATCGGAAACCTTATTTCTGCTTTATCGCTTTGTATCGGCGCCCCCAGAATTTATAAAAAGTAAGTGACGTAAAAGTAATCAGGCGATTAAACCATTTATAACGGAGTAAAAAGTGTAATACCCTATACCATACACCTATAAACAACACTGCTAAACCTGACTGTACGAGAAAACATATGAATTCGTTATCAAGATTCAAAATACTATGGAAATATTTTACAAATGCGCTCCAGATGACGTATGAAAATATAAGCACAAATGCCACTATAGGTCCGTGAGCCGTTTCAATGGCACGGTGCGGACAGTAACTCATACAATGCATGCAACTTTCGCATTTAAAAGTCCAGAAAGGTCTGTTATCGACGGATTTGATGGCTTTTACCGGGCATTGTTTGATACATAAGTCGCAGTTGGTACAATTGGCTGATGCATAATATGTTTTTGCCAAAAAGAACCGTCCTGCAAAATAATATAGTAACGCTACCGGGCTAATAAGCATATCCTGAATAATTTCACGCAACGGACGAAAATCTGTTTTCCCATCCAACACTCTTGTTGCAAATTTGAAAACCCTTTCTTTGTTGCGCTCATGAAGATATTCCACTGTATGCTTGTTCAGCCCCGGGTGTACCGAAATCCAGTTGGAGGGCATATCAACCGGAAACATGGCTTTAATTTTAAATCCTTTCAGCCCCAAAATCAGCGCCGAAAAGTAAAATGCAATGCCCGACAGTCCCGGAGTTACCCATTTACCAATAAGCATACCGGCACGCGTATTGAGCAATAAAACAGGGTTTTTACCCTTTGGAAATCTCCGTATAAACGACTGCATTACAGGCGGATAGTTAAATCCATGTATCGGTGAGCAAAATGCGATTAGAATTGATTCGTCAGGCACCTGAATGTTTAAACGGTCAGTATGAGCAATATTCACGGCTTCAGTTACTATTCCTTTTTCGCTGGCAACCTGCGCAACCCAGTGGGCCACATTGGCTGAATTGCCTGTGCCCGAGAAGTAATAAATCAATAATTTAGAATATTGCGCCATTGGGGAATATTTTAAACTCAATTTGACTTATTTGGGCAGTGAGCCAAAGACTTTCTTAATATTGCGGTGAAATTTATGAATTCCGGTAGGATTGGTAAACATAAAAATACAATGATGATGAATCAGATTTACTTTGTTTTGATGTGCTAACTCAATGGCGGCTGTGGTTTCTGACTTTTGCTGAATCCAGATATTGTTGATTCCCTTCCCGATCGCTTCGTTTACAACCGATTCGGTTTCGGTAGCCGGCGTAAGTACCAGCAAATGTTTAACATCCTGTGGCAAATCCAAAACCGAGTTAACTTTTTTGTCCTCCAACTCGCTTTTTTCAAAGTTAGGATTCACAAACCACAGTTTGTAGTTCTGCATTCCTAAATGTTTGGCAACCTCGGCACTAAAGCTTTTCGGGTTTCGCGATGCACCGGCAATGGCAATGCTGCTACCCGATACAAAATTATTAATCTGTTGAAGTGAAATTAGTTGCATAATAAATTATTGTATAATAAGTTCAAAATTAGGAAATTATTTGGTTATTCAATCAATTTATCGATTGTATTTCTATTAAATTCATTCAGCTCACCGTCTCGGGATTGAAGCAGTACAGTTGCCTCCGGCAGTTTTGACTTCATTCCATTGGTTTTGTCATGGAAATGAACGAATTAATCAATAACAGCCACTAAACAACCCTAATTGTTTTCCATTTTCCGCTACTAAATCGATTTATCAGAACAAGGCTAAAAATGAGAAAAAATACTACCAATACAAACCAGCTAAATGGTACAGAAAGATTGAAAACATGTAAACAAAGGTAAAGTACAGGCACAAATAACCTATGTGCTGCAACAGAAACTATCATGGTGAAATGTGTATCGCCCGCTCCTCTCAAAGCCCCAATAATAGCTGCTATAACAGCTTCGGCAAGTACATAGAGCGAGGCTATACGAATCATACTTACAGCCATTGGTATTGCGTTATTGAAAATGTTGCTGGGTACATCAGGCTGAAAAACCAATACCAATGTTTTGGGTATAAACATAAACAAAATAAGAATGACAACCGAATAAATGATACCCGTTTTTATACCCGAAAGTGCAGCACGATGCGCTACCTGCGGTCGGCCAGTTCCCATGTAGCGACCCACCAGACTCGTAACACTTGTTTCAATACCTATAAGTGGAATAAACGAAACCAAGTCCCAATTAAACATTATAGTAGTAGCTGTGGAAGCGGAATCACCCTGCGCCTGAAACAGTGCAACCATAAAGAAAAAAGCAATGAAGTTTAGAAATATCTCCAAGCCGGCAGGCGAACCAAAATATAGCAGCTTCTTCATTATTTCAGCTGAAAACCGAAACGATTTGCTAACAGAGAATTCAACATTATTTTTATGTCCTAAATATGCTGTAAACAGCATAATTGTTGCCACAACCGATCCGGCAACCGTTGCCAAAGCAGCCCCTGCAATTCCCATTG
>JBLIZK010000476.1:0-5386 GCA_048859825.1 Paludibacter sp. | reverse complement strand
TTGTTGCGCGATTGTTTCCATGCGATTTCATTTTGTTGGCGGATTAATTCACGTTGTTTTATGTTGCGGTTGTTGGCCAAAGCTGTGTCCACGCATTGTTGGAGGCTCCATGCTTTGCTTTGCGCCGATACAAAAAGCGCTGTTAGCAGGGCTGCTACTAGTATTATTATTTTACGCATAGTTTACTATAGTTTGTAAAGTTATTGAGTTCATGTATTGAATGGGCTGAATGTTTTAGTGTTTTTTTATCAACCTGTTCTTATTTTTTCTTTTCTTCTACAATTTCAGCACCACGAATTTTATCCTTCAACTTCAATCCGCTTTTAATCTCAATTTTAATACCATCCGATAGCCCCGTTGTTACCCGTTTTTTATCAAATTTTTGAGGTTCCTTGGTTTTCAATACATACACATAAGCAGTATCGTTGCTGAATTCCACGCAACTCTCAGGTACCGTTAATACATTTTCGAGTTTCGATAATACAATTTCAGCATTCGCGCTATATCCGGCACGTACAAATACGTCGGTTGGTACCTTTACTGCCGCTTTCATTTCAAAAAGGATAGCCCCATTTTCTTCCACACCTTTGGGCGACACATATTCCAATACCGCATTCAGCTTTTTGCCTTCTATCGCACCGATGGTTATGTCCATTGGCATGCCGGTTTTGATACGGCCCACTTCGGTTTCGTCCAGTTTACCCACAAACAGCATATCGCCCATATTAGCCACTGTTGCAATTGTAGTTCCATCGTTAAAGTTATTCGATTGTATTACCGAGTTTCCCACTTTAATCGGAATATCGAGTATAGTTCCATTGATGGTAGAGCGCACCAGGGTGTTGCTGAATTGCGCGTTGTCGCTCGATACTCCGTCGCGTGTAAGGCTCAGGTTATCTTTGGCTGCTTTCAGCTCTTCGCGGCTGTTATTGAATTGCAACTGCGATTTTTCGTACTCCTCTACCGAAATTACTTTTTCGCTATAAAGCTGTTTGTCGCGGTCGAAATTACGTTTTGCCTGATCAAACGAAAGTTGAGCCACTTTCACCCGGTTTTCGGCCGAACTTAAACTAACCATGTCCGGAATTACTTTAATTTTAGCTATAATATCGCCGGTATGCACCTGGTCGCCTGCTTCTTTGTATACTTCCGATATAATACCCGACATTTGCGGTTTTATTAAAATCTCGTTACGTGGCGAAACCTTCCCTGTTGCAACGGTACGTTTCTCAATATTACCTTTTGTTACCGATTCAATGTTGTATTTTTTTTCTACGGGTTGCGATTTTTTCCATAGAAAATACATGGTCCAGATTACTCCAAATACTAATAATCCCAGCAGAATGAATTTTAAAATACGTTTCATATTTTTCTATTGTTTGTGCCTTTTCACAGGCGTTGTTTATTTAAATTAAAAATTCTCATTCTCACACCATGGGTTTCACCCAAGGCTATTGATACGTATGCTATTGATATGTAAGCCCTGCGGGCTTTTATTATACTCATTACTCAACACTCAGAACTCAAAACCGCTTATTGCATACCGCTAACTGCTAACTGCAAACTGCAAACTTCTTCCTGTCTACCGCTGTTTACTCTTCTCTTATCGCCTCTATTGGTTTAATATTCATGGCTCTTTTTGCGGGCAAAAATCCGGCAAATGTGCCTATTATCAGTAATATAAACATAGACGATATGGCAACTGCAAAGCTAATTTGCGGGTCTTTAAAGAACTGGTCGCCCTGACTGAGCAAAATGCCAACCACATGTAGTAAACCAACGCCAAACATCAAACCGGCCACTCCGGCTATCAGGGTCAGAATGATACTTTCGCTCAATATCTGCGATATAATTGTACGTGGAGTGGCTCCCAGCGCTCTTCGGATACCTATTTCTTTCGTGCGTTCGCGTACGGTTACCAGCATAATGTTACTAATTCCTATACCACCAGCTATAAGTGTACCTGTGCCTACAAACCAGATTAAAATACCAATTCCTATACCCAGGTATAAAAACATCGTAAACTGGTCCTCAATATTCATCCCGCCTACAGCTGTTTTGTCGGTTGGAGCAATGTTGTTAAGTTGTTTCAGTATTTTCTGAATTTTTTCCTCAATTACCTTTACTTTTACACCCGGTTTGGCCGTAACAGCCAGAAAATGTACATCGTTGCCCATATTATATGCCTGTTGCATGGTAGTAAAAGGAAGTACCACGGTTTCTTTCTCGTTCCCACCTATGTTAACATCCGATAAGTGACGTGTTACACCCACCACCTGATAATAAATACCGTTTACCTGTATTTGTTTTCCAATGGGATTTTCTTTGGTGGGGAATAATACTTCGTATACTCTTTCGCCAATAATACAAACTTTACGTTGTTCGGCAATGTCTATATCGTTTATGTAACGTCCGTAAGTCATTTTACTTTCGTCTACCTGATTATAAACAGGATAGTTCCCTTTTACCGAAAACGAACCGGCTATGTCGTTTCGTACCACATTGTTGGTGCCGCGTCCTCCAAATAGTACAGGTGCTAGATATTCTATTTCAGGTATATTGTTTAGCAGCACGGGTATGTCGGAGTTCTTAATCTCCCACTGACGTCCCTTTTTGAATCCTTTGTATGGTTCGGTTGTTTGCTGTGCCCACACAAAACAGGAGTTTGTCGCAAAGCCTTCGATGTTTGAATTGATACCTTTCTCCAATGCACTACCGGCACCTACCATGGCTACAAGCATAAACATACCCCAAAATACTCCAAATGCAGTAAGTATACTCCGCGATTTATTTTGTGTGATGGTAGCCCATATTTCCTGCCATCTGTCGAGGTCAAAAATCAATCGTATAGCGCGTGCAAACGATGATGAATTTTTGGCATTTTCATTTTCTGTATTGTAATCTTTCATTTTCAATTCTTCAAATTTTCAAATTTCCATCATCTTTTACTCTTCTCTCATCGCTTCAATCGGCTTAATCCTTACAGCTCTGCGAGCCGGCATATATCCTGCCAGTATACCTGATAGAATTAAGATTGTTGTTGATATGAATACATATGTAAGTGATACTGTCGGGTTTTTAAAAACCGTCATTCCACCCGGATCGCCTGAGGCCGATTGCTCCAGAAAGTAGTTTACCAGTTCAGTTAAGCCTACCCCAAGCATCATACCCAGATAACCGAATATTGTTGTGATAATGATTGACTCAATAATTACCGAACGCAATATGTGCGATGGTTGCGCTCCAATGGCTTTCCGAATTCCAAATTCGCGAGTTCTTTCTTTTACCGAAACCAGCATGATATTACTTACACCTACAATACCCGCAATTAATGTAAAAATACCAATGATGCCTACAAAAATGGTAATGCCCCCGAATATCTTCATTGTTTGAATATAATCTTTTTGTGAATTCCAAATCCACATGGCACGTTTGTCTTTAGCATCAAACTTTAGCGACTGTGCCATTTTATCCGTTAATCCATCATTGAAAGCATCATTTGCCTCCTCCGTTTCGAGCCCTTTTACGGTCATAGCCATGCTTCGGAATTTTCTATCGGGGTTGTAAATTAACTGGGCAGTAGAGTAGGGTATGTAAATGTTTCCATCGCCCCAACGCTCTTTTTTGCTGTTTACACCAACTACCTGAAACATGATGGAGCCGACTTTGATGTGTTTCCCAATTGCGTTTTCGTTTTTGAATAGGTTTTCGCGTATCTTTTCGTCTATTGCAGCTACTTTGTTATTGGCTAACATATCCGACTGATTGATAAACCTTCCGTTTCCGTTTTCGAATTTCAGGTTATATATTTCGCTATAAGCGGGGTCGCACCCAATAACCTGATAAGTTCCATAATCGTCGCCATAGCTTACGGTCGATGATTTTTCAATTAACGCAGTTGTTTTATCGGCTTCTTTTACATCATCATGCACTTTTTCGAGTTCTTTTTCTGAAAATTTTAATGATCGCCCCGATTTTAGTCCCTGATAAGGCATAGTAGTAGTCCCAGTGCCAATTTCAACAGTATTTGTTGCCCGGTCGTTGAAGTTCGATGTAGCACCGTTTTTCAGTCCGTTGCCGGCACCAAGTAGCACAATAAGTATAAAAATACCCCACGATACCGATAGCCCGGTTAGGATGGTGCGCATTTTATTGTGCTTAAGGCCTGCAAATATTTCCTGTAAAGTATTCATTTTGTTTCAATATTTTCAATCATACCATCTTTGATATGTATAATTTTGCGGGTTGCATCCGCTACTGAACGTTCGTGTGTTACCACTATGGTGGTTAATCCACTATCGTTTAGATCTTTGAAAACCTTCATCACGTCCTCAGTGGTTTTGCTGTCGAGAGCGCCGGTGGGTTCGTCGGCCAGCAAAATCTTTGGTTCAGAGATTATAGCGCGGGCTATGGCAACACGTTGTTTTTGTCCGCCCGACATCTCGCTTGGCAAGTGATTGGCCCATTCGCGCAAGCCCATTCGGTCGAGGTATTCCATGGCTATTATATTGCGGCGTTTACGACTGATGTTTTTGTAATACAGTGGTAATGCTACATTCTCAAGGGCATTTTTAAATTTTATCAGATTGAACGACTGAAATACAAATCCAATCATTTCGTTACGGTATGCTGCCGCTTTACGTTCACTCAGGTCTTTTATCAGCGTATTATTCAGTCGGTAATCACCGTCATCGTAATTGTCCAGAATTCCCAGTATATTTAGTAAGGTGGATTTACCCGAACCTGAAGCTCCCATTATGGAAACATATTCGCCCGATGCTATGTGCAGGTCGACTCCTTTTAGAACATGAAGCGATGTGGCTTCGGTGTAATAAGTCTTGTTGATATTGGTCAAATCTATCATCTTTCCAGGTTAGAAATTATAAGTTAGAAATTATTAGTTGGGAAATTGTAAAACAGGAATAATTACCTGTTTTTTTTGTTCTTATTTCGGTTTACGATGCAAATATATATACGAATATACTACTATGCAATACATAGTACATGGCAAAAGACACATGAATGCATGGCAAAATACTGTAAACATCAGAAAATTAGCTATATAAAAAATCAATAAAAATTCACTATTTAACATTATATAACATAATATGGTAGAAATATATTGCAAATCATATATCATTTATTGTGTAACGATATATTTGAGTGAAAATTATTCTGCATAAAAAAAGCGCAGAATTTCTGCGCTTTTCACCAGGATTTCCAAAATATTTTGTGATAAACAATATTAAATCACATTTGTTACTCGTGAGTTGAATTTTTTTTCATTTCAATAAGGTCAATAATTTCCTGTAAATCTTTGGGCGATATTTTTTGTTCTTCTACAAAAAAACTAACCAGTTCTTTGTAGGATTTTCCAAAAAAATTA
>JBLIZK010000475.1:0-2505 GCA_048859825.1 Paludibacter sp. | reverse complement strand
CCTGATACAGCGGTTCGTTTGGCGATATATAAGCTACAAACTTCTCATAATACAATGGTACTTCCAAAAGCTCGTTGTTGTCGAGTGGGGTGGCCAGTATTGCCATATCCAGTTCGCCGGTTGCAAGTTTATCAATAATTGTGCTCGTACGCATTTCCGACAATCGAAGATTGACATCTTTATATGTGTTTTTGAACTCGCTGATGATGCCGGGCAATAAATAAGGAGCTACTGTAGGAATGATTGCCAGCGATAAATTGCCACTTACGTCGCCTTTAATTGAGTTTATGCTCTCTTTTAAATGGTTTACATTCTGAATTACAGTCATGGCTTTCCGGATAATGGTTTCACCCACCTGCGTAGGAACAATCGGATGGGTAGAACGATCGAAAATTTTACAATCCAGTTCGTCTTCGAGTTTTTGTATCATTGCGCTCAGCGTGGGTTGTGTAACCCCGCACATTTCGGCTGCCCTAACAAAATGACGTGTTTTGTCTAAAGCCAGAATATACTCTAATTGTTGTAAAGTCATAATTCGAATAATTTATATCTATGCAAAGATAAATATTATTGATGAAATGTTGTAAACCGAGTGTTTTTTATTCAAAAATACTATAAACAAGATAAAAAAGGAGAAAAAGCCGGGTTGTTTGACAAATACTGATTGTGAAACAGTTAATTTTGCAGTCAAAAAATATAAACGAATGAAATATTCAATTCTAATCTTGTTTTTAGGATTATTATTACCTTTAAACGGACAGTTACTTTATCAGATTACGGGGCACAATGTAAAAACACCCTCCTATGTTTTAGGAACTCATTCATTAATTCCGGCAAATGCCATTGATAGTATTCCCGGCGTATACAGAGCTTTTCGCAAATGTAATCTTGTACTAAGTAAATACGATGCATTCAATATCGAATCGTCAAACTCACTTCGTAATGCATCGTTGTTGCCATTAAATCAGGATATTAAAAATGTTGTGAGCGATACTGCTGCAAAAATGCTTGATAAGGAGTTGAAAATGGTATTGCAAATGGGGCTTAAAGAGCTGGGCCGATTACATCCTGTAATGATTAAGCAGATGTATTTGTCGGAATTAGCCGTTTTGGCTACTAAAATAAAGGACGATGTGCAGTCGGATGCTTATTTTCAACGAATAGCTGCTGCAAAAGGATTACCTGTATTTGGAACGGAGGATTATGATATTTATATCGAAAACGTCTTTAAAAAATCGGATGTAAAGCGTGATGCCATGGCTTTAGTTGGTGTAATTCGCACCCGAGAAGGTGCTCTGACATATTGTTCACAGCTCTTCAGAGCGTACAAAGCGAATGATTTATCAAAATTGGAAAAAATTATAGCCCAATATCCGTTGTTTTCAGCTCATAAATCAAGGATTAAACCGGATAATCATTTAAAAGATTTACTAAATTCGAACAGTTGCTTTTATGTAGTGGATGTAACTGATTTGTACGGTGAAGATAATATAATAGAGCAGTTAAAAGCTGAAGGTTATACCGTTAAACCTTATTCGTACCGAAAATAATATTTTTAGTTGATCATGAAGTTATTATCATTAAATGAATTGAAGATTGCCGCGGATGCAATTAAAATTGGAGGATTGGTAGCCTTCCCTACAGAAACTGTGTATGGGTTAGGTGCTGATGCTCTGAATCCGGTAGCAGTTGCCGGTATTTTTGAAGCCAAAAAACGTCCCGGATTCGACCCTTTAATTGTACATGTGGCGGATATGGATATGTTGCAGCAACTTTATGCAAAACCAATAAACGAGGCAGTTTTTAAATTAGCCGAAAAGTTTTGGCCGGGCCCGTTAACTATCGTACATAAAAAATCTGATATTGTTCCGGCTATTGTAACATCCGATTTGGATTCGGTAGCAGTGAGAATGCCTTCGCATCCGGTGGCACTGGATTTAATCCGGCTATCCGGTAAGCCTATAGCTGCCCCCAGTGCCAATAAATTTGGTCAGCTTAGCCCTACAAGCTATAAGCATGTTGAGAAACAGCAGATGGAAATTGATTATATTGTAATGGGCGATGATGTTGCGGAAGCTGTAGGCATCGAATCGACGGTGGTGGCAATTGAAGAAAATAAATGCATTGTTTTGCGTCCCGGGGTGATTACGGCAGAGCAATTAAAGGATTGTTTACCCGAATTTGAAGTGCTCTTGCCGGCTAAGAATATTAAACTTATTTCGCCCGGTTTACTCCAAAGTCATTACTCGCCACTAAAACCACTTTACTTTTATAGCAATGAAACGGAGTTACCTTCCAATTCCGGATTAATTCTTCATTCGCAAAGGGATAAACTGCCATTGAACACACAGTGCTCAATTTATACTTCAGCAAATGGAAACCTGTTAGAGGTGGCAGCCAATCTGTTCTCGTCATTGCACGCTATGGAGGAGAATACCGAAGTTACTCAAATTTTTATTGAAAAAACAATTCAGGAAGGCATTGGACGCGCAATAATGGATAGGC
>JBLIZK010000474.1:0-2132 GCA_048859825.1 Paludibacter sp. | reverse complement strand
CAAAATACAATTTTGTTATCTTAATTGATTTATTTGTCTACTTAATTACGAAAATATTGACTTTAATTTGCACATACAAAACCCGGTAAATAATCACATGAAAAAACAGATATGAAAATCAGCACAAAACTACTTTGCATCCTTCTTACAATGATTACTTTACAGATAGCAGCTCAAAATGCGAAACCCTATGCGGGCTATCTTTTTGCCTATTTCGAAGGCTCCGGACCAAAAAATGAACAAGAGCAACTGCGCTTTGGAATAAGCGAAAACGGTATAAACTGGTATGCTCTCAACAAAAACCAGCCTGTAATTGCCTCATCTGCAATATCATCAACAGGTGGAATACGCGACCCTTATATCGTACGCACACACGACTATGCATCGTTTTTGCTCGTTGCCACCGATATGAACACTGCAAAGAATGGCTGGGGGCACAATCCGGGTATCATTTTAATGAAATCGGATAATCTTATCAACTGGAAACATTCAATAATTGATATGGCAAAATTGTATCCAAAGAATTTTGGCAATGTAAAATGGGTTTGGGCACCCCAGGTAATATACGATTACAAAGCAAAAAAATACCTTGTATATTTTACCGTCAGTTTCAAAGATAAAAACAATCTCGACTTTTATTGTGCTTATGCAAACAAAGACTTTAGTGGATTTGAAAAAGAACCAACCTTAATGTTCAGTCCTAAGTATGGTGGCATTGATGGTGATATTTGCTACAAGGATGGTATATACCATTTCTTTTACAAAGGTAATACCAAAGACAACAACGGCAAGGAATACAAAAACGGAATTCAACAAGCCACCAGCAAATCATTAAAAGGCCCCTGGAAAGAAGATTTTATCTATCTGGATGCCTATTCCGATAAAAAAGTAAATGTGGAAGGTTCAAGTGTTTTCAAGCTAAACAATTCCGATGAATATTTTTTGATGTACGATTTGTACACAAGTGGCAAATATGAGTTTCAACGCAGCACCGACTTGTATAATTTCACTTCAACACCCGAATCGTTCACAAAAAACTTTAATCCCCGGCATGGAAGTGTTATCAGCATAACCAAAGATGAAGCCCGTAAATTGCATCAAAAATGGGGAAATGTGCCGGTAAGTTTGTTACAGCCTACGAGCAATAACGACCTATATCATTTTAGTGCTGATTCAAATCCGGTAATTACACATCATTACACTGCCGATCCCGCCGCTTTGGTTCTGGGAGATACACTATGGTTATTTGCCGGTCACGATTTTGCCGGTGGTCAGAAGGGCTATAAAATGAAGGATTGGCTTGTATTCTCGACTACAGATATGAAACACTTTACCGAACATCCCGTACCAATGAAAATATCCGATTTTAGTTGGGCAAAAAGTGGAGATGCTTATGCCGGTCAGGCAATTGAACGTAATGGAAAATATTACTGGTATATCAGCACAAACTCCACAGGTATAGGCGTAGGTGTAGCCGACAAGCCTCAGGGACCCTACAAAGATGCCCTGAACAAACCATTGCTTACCAACAAAGATTGTTTTGCATCATCACATTCATGGGCTTGTATCGACCCTTCCGTTTTTATCGACAAAGATGGACAAGCATGGTTATTTTGGGGTAACAGGGAGTGTTATTATGCCAAATTAAAAAGCAATATGATAGAAATTGACGGAGAGGTGAAGCAGGTTAAATTTGAAGGCTTACAATTTACCGAAGCTCCATGGATACATTATTATAACGGAAAATACTATTTAAGTTACGCTACAGGTTTTCCTGAAAAAATTGCCTATGCCATGGCCAACTCCATTGATGGCCCATGGGAGTATAAAGGGATTTTGAATGAAATTGCCGGCAACAGCAATACCAACCATCAGACTATCGTTAACTTCAGGGACAGATGGTATTTTATTTATCATAACGGAGGAATTAATACCGATGGAGGTAGTTACAGCAGGTCGATATGTATCGAAAATTTGTATTATAATCCCGATGGTACAATCAGGAGAATTGATATGTCGACAGAAGGTATTTATAAAGAATGACAACAAAGATCTAAACGGGGCGACACGCTTTGTTAAATTAATACTAAAAACACAATATAATATCTTTATCGTAATTATTATTTCTACTT
>JBLIZK010000473.1:0-3765 GCA_048859825.1 Paludibacter sp. | reverse complement strand
GTTCGGTTCTTCGAGCGAACCCATGGTCCAGAATATTATGTTGTGCATTTCTTCGGCTGTGGATACCGAAAGTAAAAACATAAGCAACGAAGAACACACAAAGCTAATCATTACACCGGTGAGTAACATGCGGTTTACGTTGGAATTACGCCTGCCAAGTCCGATAACAAATACAAGTACAAAAGTAAGCAATGCACCCAAAAACCCTGAGAAGGGCAAAGTAAAATCGCCTAAAAAAGCAGTTCCGCTTACTATACCAAAAGCAACAAATAATGATGCACCACCCGATATTCCCAGGGTATAAGGCTCAACAAGCGGATTCCGGTAAATACCCTGCAAAATAACGCCTGCCAGGCTCAGCGATGCCCCTACAGCAAAGGCCAGCACCAAACGCGGAAAACGCAATTGCATTAATACCGAATAATTCATACTATCGGGCTGACTCAGCACTTCCGGTAATTCTCTCCAGCTGATGTCAATGTCGCCCGACAAAAGCGACCATACCGATGCCAAAAGCAGCAGTACAATCAATGAAATCAATACCAGAACAGAACGCGGATGATATGTATGCATGTTCGAACGTTATTTTGAAAGGCGTGAAATTATTTCCTGAGTTTGTACAAAGGTAACAGGTGTGGGTGTACAGGCAATTTGAGAGTCAAGCACAAACACTTTTTTGTTTCGCACAGCCGACAGATTTTTAAATGTCTCCCATACTTTTTTTTCTTTTTCGGTTTCCATACCCATGGTTACAATAAACAACACATCGGGGTTACGTTTTAATATCGCTTCGCGGGTGATGCTGCCGGTTGTCATGCCCTGTGTAATGGTTTCGGCTCCCGCCAATGTTATGTATTCGTGCATAAAAGTATTGGGTATTACAGCAAATAAAGGATTGGCACCCAGCTGAATAAACATTTTCTTGCCGGTTGGTGCTTTGGCCTTAATTTTATTGAGTTTAGCTCTGGAATCGGCTATCACTTTGTTGGCCTGTGCTTCTTTATTCAGTAGTTTACCCAGTCGCAAAAACTGATCGCATATTTCAGCAAAAGAGTGCGACATTGGAAAAAGTTCCACCTTTACTCCTACTTTTTTCAATGCTTCAATGGTTTCAGGACTTGTCAGTGTGGTGGCAATAACGATATCTGGTTTCGAAGCAATCACCTTTTCGATATTTACTTTGATAGCCGAAGCTACGACCGGAACTTTTCGGGTAGTTTGACAATAGCTTGTGCAACCTACCAGATTGGCTTCTTCGCCCAGATAACGCACATTCAGGGTTAACGATGGGGTAAGCGAAACAATACGTTTTGCAGCTTGTAAATACCCTGATACAGCGATAAATACAAGCGCAACTAATACAAGATACAGCCTTTTATTCATTGAAAAATGCATTTTTTTGAGCCACAAAAGTACGTAAACTCTACTAAACAACCAAAACTTAAGAGCACCCGAAACAAACCCCATAATTTTATCTGAATTCATAAAAAACACTTGCAAAATAAAAATTTTGATTACCTTTGCACCCGAGTTTGGTTTATCCGCGCACTTGCTGCAAGGATGATTAAAAGGGAATCAGGTGAAAATCCTGAACAGTCCCGCTGCTGTAAGCTCAACCTCACCCCAACCTTCTCCTTGAGGAGTGGGAGAAAGAGGAAAACGTATTGAACAACACTTTTGCCACTGGTTTTTCACAGTAAGCAGTAAATAGTGAACAGTTTTATAACTGCTAATTACCAACTGCCGACTGCAAACTGTATCCGGGAAGGCGTTCAACTACGGGAGTAAGTCAGAAGACCTGCCAGATTTATAACAATTTTCAGAAGCTTTCGAGGAAAAAGCGACGAAACATCAGCAAGGAACCAGTACCGTTTCACTTTGCCTTTGTTAGTTTATTTTCGGGAGCTATCCGAACGGTTTATTCATCGTCAGATAGTTACAAAACGTGCAATTACAATTTTTACAACAGTTCAGAGTACCGGCTACTCTTCTTTTTGGATTTTTACTTCAATCGACATCCGTTTTTGCGGTAGCCGATAACGACACCATTGCTCACCATCGTAACCTGAAGGAAGTGGAAGTGAACGCGCACGATAGCCGTAAACTGCGCTCTGCCATGCCTACCCAAGTAGTTACCGTAACGGAAATTGATAAACTCAATGCGGCTAATGTAGCTGACATTGCCAAACATTTTGCCGGAGTTACCATAAAAGATTACGGTGGCATAGGCGGACTAAAAACAATTTCGGTTCGCGGACTGGGTGCTGCACACACCGGCGTTTCGTACGACGGACTGATGATGAGCGATATACAGAGCGGACAAATTGACCTGAGCCAGTTTTGCGTGGAAAACATTGCAGCTGTTTCGCTCGACAATGGCCAACCGGTGAATTTACTTCAACCGGCGCGCATGTTTGCCTCTTCGTCGGTACTTTCGTTGCAAACAAAATTAACCACCTACGATTCCACACATACATTTAGCGGCAAAGCAGCCTTCAAAACCGGCTCATACGGACTTGTAAATCCATCGGTGCTGCTTGAAAAATATTTTGGAAAGAAGTTGGGGATGAGCTTTAATACGAATGCTGTTTTTTCTGATGGAAAGTATCCGGTAAACATAAATGTAAACCCCAATGGAACAAACATACAAAAAATTAAACGGTCGAATACTGATGTTAAATCTGTTAAATCTGAATTTAATATGATTAATAATTTCAGGGATTTAGAGAGTGTCAAATTTAAATTCACTCATTATTATTCTGATAGAGGAATTCCGGGTGCTGTAATTTATTATTTGCTTACACCATCGTCGGATAGAATAATGGACAACAATTTCATGTATCAGTTACATTATGAAAATAAGAATCGGTCTGATATTCATTATCAGTTTTCAGGTAAAATATCAAATCAGCATATGGAGTTTAGTGAGATAGACAACCAGTATAATCTTCCAAATAACACCAGAATAGATAAATATAAACAAAACGAATATTACCTATCAGCTGCGCTGCAGTATCGACCTGTTAATAATATTGCCATTGGAGCAGCATTTGACGGATGGTATAATGACTTGATTTCAGAATCAAATTATCATTTCATAGGCTCGAACCATCCCACAAGACGTTCTTTGCTTTCAAATATCTCGGCCAAATACTACACTGAACGATTTACTTTAGGTGGAAATTTATTATATACACTAACAAACGAAACAGCCGATAGCACATTTGCGGCTCCTGACAGACATAAAGTTTCGCCTACAGTATTTGCCAGTTTACAATTAAGTGAATCGGGAAATCTTTTATTAAGAGCTTTTTATAAAAACATATTCAGATTACCCACTTTCACCGAGCTATATTATCACAATTTTGGATTTAAGGATTTACTCCCTGAAAACACACAACAATTCAATATTGGAATGACATATTTCACAAATAAGATTTCATTTTTAAACAATTTATCAATTACAACGGATGTATACTATAATCTGGTAAATGACAAAATAACAATTATATATGGTATGCCATTCTCTACAGTGCGCAACATTGGATTGGTGAGAATTAAAGGTTGTGATATTAATCTGAGTGCTTCAAAACTCTTAAGCAATGGCAACAAAGTTTCACTTAGTACTAACTATAGTTTTCAGTTAGCGCAAGATTTCGGAGACGACCCTCAAACGCGAGGTGATATTATTCCATACAGCCCAATACATTCCGGCTCACTTTCCATCTCTTATTCTTTCAATAAAATGGAAGTTGGCTACAATTT
>JBLIZK010000472.1:0-8402 GCA_048859825.1 Paludibacter sp. | reverse complement strand
TACGCAAAACAAACAGAAGGATTGTTTACCAGAATTACGGGGAAAATTAGTGCACTTACAATCCTTCAATATATAAACAAGATTAATAACAAACCCATTGGACAAATTAAATATGCACTAATTTAATTCCGCCAACGGGTTATTATAAGTAGTAGAGTAGGGGAGTTAGGCGAACAAATTATGCTAACTTTGTGTTTTGATACATTCAATTAAAACGAAAGATGGAAAATTCAATAATATTTGCATTGGCCTTAACCTTGTTTGCGGGCTTAAGCACTGGTATAGGTAGTGCACTGGCTTTTTTTACAAAAAACACAAATACCCGGTTCTTGTCGACAGCGTTGGGGTTTTCGGCGGGTGTTATGGTATATGTGTCGTTTGTGGAGATATTTCCGCAGGCGCTGGAGTTATTGCACAAAAGTGGTACACAATGGCCAGAGCCAATTACGGTAGGGGCGTTTTTTGCAGGTATTGCGCTGATTTATGCCATTGATATGCTGATACCAAATGCCGAAAATCCACACGAAATGCGCTCAGTGGAAGATATGGGTAGTCAAAAAGAAAAGCAACTGAAACGAATGGGTATAATGATGGCACTCGCCATAGGAATACATAACTTTCCGGAGGGGATGGCTACCTTTACATCGGCAATGGTTTCGCCCGAAATAGCCATTCCAATTGCGATAGCAATTGCCATCCACAATATTCCGGAAGGAATAGCGGTGTCGGTACCTGTTTTTTATGCAACAGGTAGTCGTCGCAAAGCTTTTTGGTTATCGTTTGCATCGGGTATGGCTGAGCCTATTGGTGGGTTGGTTGGTTACTTTATATTGCTTCCATTTATGTCGGACTTCACGCTGGGTCTGCTTATGGCTTCGGTAGCAGGTATTATGGTGTTTATATCGGTTGATGAACTTTTGCCGGGAGCCGAGAAATATGGCGAACATCACTATTCGATAGCCGGGTTTGTAGGTGGAATGGCAATAATGGCCATCAGCTTATTAATGCTTTAATATAGTTATTGAAGAAGAATTGTTGGATGTATTTATACTGATGTAAACTTTCCATTATCAGCGTTCTGTTCTCCAGCTTATATTTTCAGATTTCTAACTTCTAATTATTTCAAATGACTCCAAATACTCCCGGTGTAAGCCGTTTTAACGATATTGATCTGCGCGAAATAGTTCCGTTTATACACTGGACATTCTTTTTTATGGCCTGGCGGCTCAACGGAAAGTACGACGATATACAAACCGTGTGCGATTGTGGTTCGTGCCGGGTAGGATGGTTGCAAAAGTTTGAGGGCATCGAACGCGAAAAGGCAGAAGAGGCACTTAAGCTATACAAGGATGCTCAGGCAATGTTGCGCCGCTTTAAGGACGAAAAAATATTAACCATTAATGCCATGGTGGGAATTTATAAGGCTCACGCTGTGGACGATGATATAGTGGTTGAAAGGGACGGCGATGAGCAGGTGGTGATACCTACCCTGCGTCAGCAAAAACCGTCGACAGATGGCTTTTGTTATGCTTTAGCCGACTTTTTGAAACCAGCAGATGACTATGTGGGGGTGTTTGCCAATACAGTAAAAGGAGTCGATGAATTTGCTGCCGGTTTTGAAAAAAATGAAGATATGTACGAGGCTATACTGGTGAAAACGCTGGCCGACCGCCTGGCCGAGGCTACTGCCGAATGGTTGCATTACAAGGTACGTAAACAGGTGTGGGGCTATGCCCCTTCAGAACCATTTAATCTGAGCGAGTTTTTTAAAACCCACTATCAGGGCATACGTCCGGCTATTGGATACCCATCGTTGCCCGACCAATCGTTGATATTTACGCTGGATAAACTGGTGAATTTTGGCGAAACGGGTATTACTCTTACAGAGAATGGCGCCATGTACCCGAATGCCTCTGTGAGTGGTTTAATATTTGCGCACAAAGCATCAAAATACTTTACAATAGGCAAAATTGATGAACAGCAGTTGGCCGACTATGCCCGTCGATGTGCTAAAACGCCCGACGAAATGCGCAAATGGTTGGCAGCAAATCTGTAAACTGACAGATTTTTTGTAACTTTGCATCTGTAATAGATTGATAATTTTATATTTCCCCTGTTTTTGATGCGTATAGATATTATTTCGGCAGTTCCCGAATTGCTCGAAAGCCCTCTGAATTTTTCGATTGTAAAGCGTGCCCGCGAAAAGGGACTTGTGGATGTACAGGTGCATAATTTACGCGATTACACTACGAATAAGCACCGTAGAGTGGATGATTATGCCTTTGGGTTTAGCGCTGGTATGGTGTTGCAAATTGAGCCTATCGACCGGATACTAACGCAACTGAAATCGGAGCGTAACTACGATGAAGTAATTTATACCTCACCTGATGGGGAAAAGTTTAATCAGCCGATGGCTAACCGTATGTCGATGCTGGAGAATATTATTATACTTTGCGGACATTACAAAGGCATTGACCACCGGGTAAGGGAACATCTGATTACGCGTGAAATATCAATTGGCGATTTTGTGCTTACAGGAGGTGAAATACCTGCTGCCATGATGGCCGATGCTATTGTAAGGTTAATACCCGGAGCTATTGGCGATGAACAATCGGCCTTGTCCGACTCGTATCAGGATAATTTACTGGCACCGCCGGTTTACACACGTCCGGCCGAGTACAAAGGATGGACAGTACCCGATGTATTGCTTTCGGGGCATCAGGCAAAGGTTGATGAGTGGAATCATCAGCAGTCGGTAGAGCGTACAAAACGTTTACGCCCCGATTTACTACAGGAGTAAAACGATGACCCAGTGTTGATGATTTTTCTTGTCTATGTATAATATGGAGATAACCAGATATTTTTCATTATGACACTCATCAATTTAGTCGGAATTTTTTTAATAAGCATCAATTTAATAAGTGCTGTAATATTTGCTTACGATAAGTTTGCAGCAATGAACAAGGCAACTCGCGTTAGTGAAAACACTTTGCATACTTTAGAAGTGTTAGGTGGTGTTTTCTCTGTATTGTTTTTAATGTATGCATTGAATCATAAAAAGCGTAAGGTGAAGTATTATAAATGGAGCTGGATAATTTTTATTTTTTGGTTTCTGATTGTGATGTTGATTTATATTTGATATAAGAAAAAGTATATTTTCATGACAAAAATTAAAGTTGGCGTAATTGGCGGCGCCGGGTATACCGCCGGTGAATTGTTGCGCATTCTGGTAAATCACCCGAATGTAGAAGTTGTTTTTGTAAATAGCAGTAGCAATGCAGGTAATCCCCTGACTGATGTGCACAGTGGTTTGGTAGGCGAAACGGATATGGTTTTTACTTCGGAGTTGCCTCTGAATGAGGTAGAAGCTTTGTTTTTATGCTCGGCACATGGCGACAGCAAAAAGTTTGTTGAGTCGAATGAGATACCGGTAGGTGTGAAAATTGTAGATTTATCTACCGACTACCGTGAAAAACGTACCGATCACGATTTCGTTTACGGCTTACCTGAATTGAATCGAGATGAAATAAAAAATGCGAACCGGATTGCTAATCCGGGCTGTTTCGCAACGGCTATTCAGTTGGGACTTTTACCATTGGCATCAGCGGGTTTATTGACCGATGAAGTGCATATAAATGCTATTACCGGCTCAACCGGTGCCGGTGTGAAACCATCGTCGACATCACACTTTAGCTGGCGAAATAACAATATATCGGTGTACAAAGCTTTTGAACACCAGCATTTGCAGGAAATCGGACAGTCGCTTGAGCAATTGCAACCGGGTTTTGATAAAGACCTTAATTTTATTCCGGTACGTGGTAATTTTGCCCGGGGAATTTTTGTGACATCTTATATTAATTGTAGTTTGTCGCTCGACCAAGCAAAGACTCTTTATCAGCAGTATTACAAGGATGCTGCCTTTACATTTATGGTTAGCAAGAATCCGGATATGAAACAGGTGGTGAATACCAACAAGGCCATTGTGTATCTTGAAAAACACGGCGATAAATTGTTGATTATATCCATGATTGACAACCTTCTGAAAGGCGCATCGGGACAAGCCGTACAAAACTTCAACCTGATGTTCGGACTGGACGAAAAAGCGGGATTGAATTTGAAATCAATCGGATTTTAACAATGTTTTTAGTCAATAAGAGAAATTATAAAAAATGGACAAAGTGGAGGCAAAGAAAAATACTTTTTTGCCTCCTCACCGGTTTTGTATACGGGTTTGTAACCATTCTTTTTAATATAATTTATCGGCTGATATTCAATCCGGTAGCCATTGTTGAAACCTCAATAGCCATCTCATTTGGAAGTTTTATTGGAGGATGTTTTTTTAGCTTGGCAGTTTGGTTCGAAAACGAACGTCGTTTCAAGGACTTATCAGGTAACTAAATCCGTAGCTTAGTTTTTTTTCGCTTGAGGGTTTTTATTCGTCTAAAAATCAACCACACGGCAAGCAGAAAAAATGCGCCGAAAATAAATATCGCCATTCCCACATTCATACTGTCGCCTTTTGCGCGGCTCCACATCTCAAGTACGGTATCGTTTTTATCCAGAAAGTCATTGATAATGGCACAGCGGGCTATTATATTACTATCAGGGTATTGAATAGGGTTGATGTGCATTTTTTCGTATCCTTTGCCAAAGAAGTAACGCAGGTTAGAATACTCTTCTATTTCATCGTCGGTTTGAGCATCGGCAATTTCGGGTGTTGCTATAACACTTGAATAACCGCATACATCCATATTTCGCAAAGCCACTTCTGATTGGCAAAGATAGGCCATAAAATAACTGGCGGCTTTTACATTCTTTGCGTATTTAGGGATTACCCATCCATCGAACCAAATATTACTCCCTTCGAGGGGTACAGTATATTCCAGCGAAACCCCAACGGCATCAGCTTCCTCAATGGCCCATACGGCATCGCCATTCCAGGCATAAGTAAACCAAATTTCGCCACGGGTCATCATTTCCTTGCCAAAATCGGCTTCCCATCCGGCCAGGTAGGGGCGCATTTCTTTTATCTTGTTTTCTACAAGTTTAATGTCCGAAGGAGTATGTGCGTTAGCTACATCGAAAAGTGTGCGTTTGCCTGTACGAATGTTCTGATAGTCGCCATAAATGGCTGCAATGTTGTATACATCCCAATAACTATCTTTCATAAGCATTTTACCCTTGTTTTTCGGATTCCAAAAGCATCCCCATGAGCTAACTTCCTGTTCGGAAATGAGCTTAGTATTGTACATTATGCCTGAAGTTCCCCACATATAGGGTATTATGTAATCCGATGCATTTTTGCCGGGTAAGCTAAAGGCTTTGAGTCCGTTGCGGATAAAAGGCGATATGTTGTTAAAGTATGCCGCTGATGTACCAATATTCTTGTTATATGGCAAAACCAAATCATTGTGCATCATTCGTTGGATAATGGCTTGTGTAGGGCATACGAGGTCAAAGTCTTCTTTCCCAAGTGCTATTTTGGTATACATCACTTCGGTCATGTCAAACACCTGGTATACAATTTTTACATCTTCGCCGGTTTGCTTTTTGTACCAGGCCGGAAATTCAGTAAGTAAATCTTCGTCGATATAGTCGGCCCAATTGTATATTTTGAGGATTTTTGTACGTGCTTCATCTTCTTGCTGACATGCAGAAAGAAACAGAATAAGTGCAGTTGCTACCAGCAAGTATAACCATACCGGTTTAATAGATTGCTTCATCTTTCATACTCTTTTTTGCCGAACGGCGGTTAATAACCAATAAGAAAATTAATACCAGTACGAATATAATTCCGGTAAGTGGTCGTAATTCGGGTGTTAATCCGCCTTTGCGGGCATCGGCATAAATATATGTTGAGAGTGTTTCAAGACCTTCGTTTCCGATATTGAACAGTGTCACCACAAAGTCGTCGATAGAAAGTGTAAACGCAAGTATAAAGCCACTGAGCATGCCCGGACGTAACTGAGGCAACAATATTTTTCGCAAAGCGTAGAATGGCGTAGCTCCGAGGTCGAGTGCAGCCTCGTATAAATTATCGTTCATTTGACGAAGAAAAGGCAAAATACTGAGTACCACGTAGGGTGTACAAAAGGTGATATGTGCCAGAATCACCGAACTATATCCCTGCGATACGCCCAGACTCACGAAAAGCAGAAACAACGATATTGCAGTGATAATATCCGGGTTAAGAATGGGGATTGTGTTCAGCATTTGCAGTGTTTTCCGACTGCCGGGTTTCATATTGTAAATCCCTATTGCTGCCATTGTGCCCAGAATAGTTGAAAATGTGGCTGCAATAATGCCTATGAGAAAAGTATTCCACAGGGCGCTGCTTAGCGTGTGATGAATACCACCTGTAAACAGCGACTGGTAAAGTTTAAGCGAAAATCCCGTCCAGTTCCCGAGTACTTTTGCTTCGGTAAACGAAAAAACAATTACAATAAAAATGGGTGCATACAGCAATATTAGTAAAATACCCAGATAAGAACCTGTCAACCATTTTTTCATAACAAACCTCCTTCCTCAGCGGCTTTTGTATTGCCTTCGCTGTTTAGCAAGGAGGTAATGCCTATGAGTAAAAGCATAACCAGCGATAGCGCTGCTCCGTAGTTCCACATTCCGTTGTAAATATTTTCCTGTAGAGTGGTACCAAACAACTTAATGTTGTTCATGGTAAGTAATTCGGCAATTGCAAATGTGGAAATTACGGGCATAAATACCATCATAACGCCACTTGAAATACCCGGTGCTGATAATGGAAGTATGGTGCGGAAAAACACCTGCGATGGTGTTGCACCTAAATCCTGAGCCGCTTCGATTAAACTGGGGTCGGTTTTTTTCAGATTATTGTAAATGGGGTAAATCATAAAAGGCAGAAAATTATACACCATGCCAAATAATAATGAACCTACACCCAGCGGTATATGCAGAAAATCGAACATGGCTACTGTGGCCAGGGTACGTATAAGAAAATTTACCCACATGGGTAAGATAAATAATAGTACCAGCAATTGGGTTATTCCGGTATTCATCCGGCTCATAATATACGCAGCGGGGTAACCCAGAATTAAACATAAAATGGTAGTAATCATCGCAATTCCCACGGAATACACAAAAGTATTCATGGCTTCGGGTTGCATCAGAAATTTGCGAAAGTTTACAACCGATAAATGTCCTTCGTTGTTGGTGAATGCATAATAGACGATAAGTGCCAACGGGATAATTACAAAAACTGCCAGAAAAAGTATGTATGGTATGGACCAGTTGCGTCGTTTGCCCAAAAAGGAGAATAGCTTTTTCACGGTTCTATTGGTTTTTGGATGAAACAACGCGTACTGAACCCGTAACAAAACTAACACCCACTCTGTCTCCTTCGTCCCAAATATCATTGGTATTGGCATAAATGAGCTGATCGTCGTCGGTACGAATGGTTAAATGATAATGGTCGCCTTTGTATAATATATACTTAATACTGCCTTGTAATAGGCCTTCTTCTTCATTGTCATTCAGAATAATATCTTCAAATGCAATTTCAATTTCAACTTCATCTCCTCTTTCTGCCAGCTCAGAACCAGCACATTCAATGCTTTTGCCGAAGAATTTCACCGTGTTTTTATCGGTACAAACAGCATTCAACTGATTACACAGACGTTCTTTTTTCATTACATGGATGTCGAACGGCTTAATTTTCATTCCAACAGTTCTTCCTGCTTCAAAACTGTTGTAATCCTGAATCATAAACTCATATCCTTCAGGAGTTGTCACCATCATTTCGTAATGTACACCTTTAAAAGTGCAGGATGTTACAGTTCCGGTAAACTGCGCAATGTCCGATACTTCGAAGATAAATATATCCTCAGGGCGTACCACTACATCGACCGGTGTGTTTTGTCCGAAACCTTTGTCGACACACTCAAATTTATGGCCGGCAAACTCAACCCAACTGTCGTCAATCATTGTTCCGTTAAGGATATTGCTTTCGCCAATAAAATCGGCAACAAAAGAGTTCGCAGGTTCATTGTAAATTTCGGCCGGAGTCCCAATTTGTTGTATTTCGCCTTCGCTCATAACCACTATACGGTCGCTCAGTGTAAGTGCTTCTTCCTGATCGTGCGTTACATATACAAAGGTAATGCCCAGCTTTTGGTGCATGGCTTTGATTTCCATTTGCATGTCTTTTCGCATTTTAAGGTCGAGTGCAGCCAACGGCTCATCGAGTAACAGAACCTGTGGTTCGTTTACAATAGCCCGGGCGATGGCAATGCGTTGCTGTTGTCCGCCTGATAAGGAGTTTACATCACGTTCTTCGTAACCGGTCATGCTTACCATTTTGAGGACTTGTTTCACCTTTTTATCGATTTCGGCTTTCGATAGTTTTTTCAACTGCAGACCAAAGGCAA
>JBLIZK010000471.1:0-10228 GCA_048859825.1 Paludibacter sp. | reverse complement strand
TGCCTATATTCTGATCTTTGCTACCTTTGTAGGATATGTTCTGGTTGCAGCAGCCCAAAAAGTGCTATTACCAACCACTCTGAGCATGTACAATTACACACAACCAATTATAGCCTCCTTAGCCACACTGGCTATGGGCATGGGTACCTTCGGGATCGACCACTTAATTTCGGTTGCGCTGGTTTTTACAGGAGTATATATTGTAACACAAAGCAAGACCAGAGCTCAGATTGAAGCATCAAAAGCTAATAATTCAGTCAAATAAGGCTTGTAAAACCTGAAGCGAATTCAGTCCGTGAAAACCCGGCACATGAAGGCGGTAATACTCTACAAACATTTTTAGCATATCCATCTGCTGATTACGGCTTAAAATCATTTTATTCATACTAAAATAGTCGACAGCGGATAATTCTGTGAGTTTGTTGGCCAATTCGGCGCCTGTGTAATGCATATGCAATGGTGGATTCAAACAAAAAACACCATTCTGCAAATCGAAATACCGGGAATTTACACCATCAATTTCAGGCTCAAAGCCCAAATATCGGGTTAAACGTAACAAAAAAACCAGATGAAAATTTGCCGAAACGCCCTCGGTATATTCCAACACCTCCATTGACTGAGTAATAAATAGAAACAATCGCTCATCAGGAGTGCTTAATTTGATACAACGATACAGAAGTTCGGATAAAAACAAGGCTATCGCATTTTTCACTGGATTAGCGGCTATGTCATTATAAGGTATAGCGACACTCAATTCTTTTATTGTATGCATTTCTTTACCCGGAGTATGTACCATATCAATATCCAAAATTGACATCGGCATAAAGAATGCTGCTCGCAACAAAGAGCGTTTTGAATTTACCCCTCTGACAAGAAATGTCGTTCGACCAAAATGTTCAGTATATATAGTAACAACCGACGAATTATCGGAAAATTTAGTTTTATGTAATACTACCCCACGTGTTTTTATTTGCATAAGTCATCATTAATACCGTTACAAAGTTAGTTTTATTCTGAATTTCGTGCCTAATATTATCATAGAATATGATGCAATTTCTACGATTTGTTTGGTTTTTTCAAAAAAGCATCAAAAAAAAAGGCTAATTCAACAAAGTTTTGACCACAAAAAACATGAGTTATTGTTCACAAAGCACACAAAGGCTATTTTCTCAAAAAAAATACAACAAATTCAATTCTGACAATCAGGAAATTAGAAATTATTTGAAAATATTTAGCAGAAATGCTTTGTCAATTCAAAAAAGTGCCGTATATTTGCACCCGCAATTGAGAACAACACCACAGCTCTAAAAGCAACGGTAAAAGTTACTTCAAGGCCCATTCGTCTATCGGTTAGGACGCCAGATTTTCATTCTGGAAAGAGGGGTTCGACTCCCCTATGGGCTACTTAACAAAGATATTTAAAAAGCATATTTGAGATGGCAAATCACAAATCTTCAGAAAAAAGAATTCGTCAAACAGAGAAACGCAAATTGCACAACCGTTATTACGCTAAAACAGCTCGTAACGCTGTACGCAAGTTGCGCTCAACAACAGACAAAACTGTGGCTACAGAAATGTTACCAAAAATCAGCGCTATGCTTGATAAATTGGCTAAACGTAACATCATCCACAAAAACAAAGCAAGCAATTTAAAATCGAAACTTACAATTTTCGTTAATAAATTAGCTTAAGAAGCTTCTATAGAATATACAGAAGCCCGTTTCCGAAAGGAAATGGGCTTTTTTGTCATGATAAATTCCAGATATTATCCAAACAGTTTGTGCCAAGCATCAAAACGGCTCACATGCTCAGCACCGTGCTTCATTAAACCACTTCGCACCTTGTCCAACGGCAATTCCTTTTCAGGGTGCGATTTTGAATAAAACTTATCGGCATAACAAATTATCTGCTCTTCGAGCGATACCGGCATCAAATCCCTGTGTGGCAAAGGCAAATCGTTTTCAATTATCACGGATAAGGATAAACCGGTACCTGTATGTCTTTCGCAAACAAGCGCATGCAAAGGAAAACCATTGGTACGCAATAAATCAGCACCTAAATAACCATGCTCAATATATTTGTGAGTTCCAAAACAGTGAATCCCAGGCGCATTGCAAAGATAAATCCCAATATCATGCAACATCGCTGCTTCAAAAACAAATTGCCTATCAACCTCTAATTCAGGGTGGTTTTGTAGAACTGAAATTGCTTTCTGAGCAACTTGCTCGCTATGAGTTTTCAAAATACGATAAATTGCACTATCTTTAACGTAATATTTTTCAATAATTTCGTACGGATTCATAAACAATTATAGGAATGTAACATTATACTGAGAATAAATAATCAGTACAAAAATACGAAATAACCCAGTATATCCACTCGTTTCAAATGCAGACCAACATGCCGGCAGCAATATTTAAGTCACTTAATCTGGAAGATTTTCAGCAAATATGCATAAAAAAAGGTGTTTCATTTGCCAGTTATCGTCTACCTAACACTTCTGACATTTACACAATTGTCCAGACCAAAGATAACTCCGAACCTGCCATCACTATAGACAATCACTCAAAAGGGTTTGTATTCGCTCCTTTCAACGACTCAAAGAAACATAAAACCATAATAATCAAGGCAGACCATTGCTTCGTAAACAGTGAAATCCCTGATGAATTACACAACTGGATCGAAAATATAACTGAAAGTACAGTTCAAAAACAAGAAAGGAATGTATCAACCACTAAGGATGCTTACGAAAAAAATGTAGAAAATGCAGTCAGCGCTATAAAACGCAAAGAATTCGAGAAAGTAGTTATCTCAAAAATACATTGTATGGATATCCCCGATGGATTTTCACCAACTATATTATTCGGGAAACTAACGGCCAAATACTCACACGCTTTTGTCTACATTCTGCACACTCCGGCTACAGGGCTATGGATGGGAGCTAGTCCGGAGCCCCTACTGGAAATGGACAGCATCAATTACAAGACTATTTCGCTTGCAGGAACACAACTGGCATTATCAGTTGATATTGATTCGTACAACTGGTCGGAGAAAGAGATTGACGAACAAAAAATTGTCACCAACTTTATTGAAAACACTTTACTGAAAGCCGGCATCACTGATTTGATAAAAAGCCCAACAGCTAATTATCGTGCAGCCAATCTTATTCACCTGAAAACCGAATTCACATTTCCTGTTTCTCAACAAAAAACGCTAACCGAACTGATAGATGTGCTACATCCTACACCATCAGTAGGCGGATTACCCAAAAAATTGGCCTGTTCATTCATATTAAATACTGAATTGCACGACAGAGAATACTATACGGGCTATTTAGGAGTAATGAATTGCAACACACAAACGCATCTGTATGTTAATCTGAGATGCATGAAAGTTACTTCAGAACAGATAATACTTTTCAGTGGAGCGGGAATCACAGCCGGTTCAGACCCCTTAAAAGAATGGTTTGAAACAGAAAATAAACTAATGACACTGAAACAGGTCATTTTTGACGAAAACATTTAGCATAATTTTGTAACTTTGAACCCCGAAAAAACTCTACTAATCTTCGCAAAATAAAAACATGATAGCAAAGAAAAATATCGCCATTGTAGCCGGAGGAAACTCTTCCGAAGTTGTAGTTTCGCTGAAAAGTGCTGCAGGTTTATATTCATTTATGGATAAAAATAAATATTCCATATATATTGTAACAATTGTAGGCAACACCTGGCAGGTTGAAATTTCTGAAACCGAGAAAATAGCTGTTGATAAAAATGATTTCAGCTTTTCTCAGAATGGTAGTAAAATCAAATTTGACTTTGCATACATTACAATTCACGGCACACCCGGCGAAAACGGTATTTTACAGGGTTATTTTGAACTATTAAGCATCCCCTACTCCAGCTGTGGTGTATTAGCATCCGCAATTACGTTTAATAAATTTACCTGCAATCAGTACCTGAAAGGCTTTGGCGTTAAAGTCTCCGAATCGTTGGTATTGCGTAAAGGTCAAACTATTACCGCCGACGAAGTAACCAATAAAATTGGTTACCCTTGTTTTATCAAACCCAATGTGGGAGGCAGTAGTTTTGGTGTTACAAAAGTAAAATCAGCATCCGAAGTACAACCTGCTATCGAAAAAGCATTTGCCGAAGGCGAAGAAGTGATGATAGAAGCATTTTTATCGGGAACCGAAATTACATGTGGTATATACAAAACGAAATCAAAATCGCAAGTACTGCCTATTACCGAAGTAGTGAGTGAGAACGAATTTTTCGATTATGACGCCAAATACAACGGTCAGGTTAAGGAAATAACACCTGCGCGTATTAGCCCGGAGCTTACCAACAGAGTTCAGCAATTAACATCGGCCATATACGATATTTTAGGTTGTAAGGGTATTGTACGCATCGATTACATTATCTCCGACAACGGTACTATTAACCTGCTAGAAGTAAATACAACACCTGGCATGACTGCAACGAGTTTCATTCCACAACAAATAGCTGCAGCAAATATCAATATCACAGATGTAATGACTGAAATAATTGAAAATGAAATCGTTTAACGAATTATTAGCAAGCATTGGCAATGCAGTAAATGCCCTAAACTGGGAGAGAAAACCAAAAAGTTTGTACGAACCCATACAATACGTACTATCGTTGGGGGGCAAACGAATTCGCCCTGCATTAACTTTAATGGCAGCAAACCTGTACACCGACGAACCAGAAATTGCCATGCAACCGGCTTTAGGAATTGAAGTTTTTCACAACTTTACTCTTCTGCACGACGATATTATGGATAGAGCCGAAATACGGCGCGGTCAGCCAACCGTTCATAAAAAATGGAATGATAATGCTGCTATACTCTCGGGCGATGCCATGCAAATTGAAGCATACAAGCTAATTGCCTGTACTCCAGCTGAGCACCTAAAAGAGGTGATCGATTTATTCTCAAAGACAGCGCAGGAAATTTGTGATGGTCAACAACTTGACATGGAGTTTGAAAATCGTGTAAATGTAACTGCTGAAGAGTATCTTGAAATGATACGACTTAAAACGGCTGTTTTACTGGGTTGCTCATTGAAAACAGGAGCAATTATAGGCAATGCACCGACAAACGACAAGGAAGAACTCTACAATTTTGGCATCCACATTGGATTGGCATTTCAGCTGAAGGACGACTTATTGGATGTGTATGGAAACGAAGCGACATTTGGTAAGAAAATTGGAGGAGATATACTTTGTAATAAGAAAACTTTCCTGTTAATTCAGGCATTAAAACTGGCAAAAGATGACGTTAAAGAAGAATTAACACACTGTTTGTCAACAAATTTTAAAAATCCACAGGAAAAAATCGAACGGGTTACAAAAGTTTATAATCAACTGAATGTTAAAACGATATGCGAAGAGAAGATGAATTCTTATTTCGAAACAGCCATCGCAAACCTCGACAAAGTAACTGTTTCACCCTCTAAAAAGCAAGAATTGAGAAATTTAGCTTATAATTTATTATCGAGAAACGATTAATTTTTTTATCTTTGTAGGCAAGACATTCAAATACAAGAATTCTATGCCCTATCGCCGACTACCGAATACCGATCAAGCCCGTTTACGCGCACTGCGCACGGCAGTAGCAAACGCTGATAAACAATCGTTTAATACGCAGGTTGTGAATTATAAAACCTTATTGGAGGCGCGCAACTTCCTGAATGTTTTTGAAAAGCAACTTTCACAGTATCAACACGCATTGGACAATCAGGTTTCTGCCAATAAGCGATATCAACAAATTGTACACAACGCACGTATATACATTTCACATTTTATTCAGGTACTTAATCTTGCCGTAATTCGCGGCGATATCAAAAAAGACCACAAATTATTCTACCAACTTGAACCAGGCAACCATACAGTTCCAGACCTTACTACGGAAGCTGCATTGTTAAATTGGGGTAAATGTATAATAGATGGTGAAAACGAAAGAGTAAGAAATGGCGGCTTACCTATTTACAATCCGGCCATAGCCAAAGTACAGGTTCATTTTGAGGTATTTAAAGAATATAAGAGTACTCAAAAACTACATCAGCAATCTACCAACAGAAACTGGGAAGAATTGGTTAAACTACGCGAAAAAGGCGATGCTATTATTCTCGACATCTGGAACCAGGTAGAAAGTAAATTTAAAAGCGAACCTCCTTATACAAGATTGTGTAAATGTAAAGAATTGGGGTTAATATTTTACTATCGAAAAGGCGAAAGTGAACTCACTCCCGCCGACGATATACTTGTAAGCTCACAGGAAGCTATTTAAGCTTATAATTTCGTATCTCCATCGGTCTACCACCTTCGGCCTGAAATCCGATATATCCTTTGTTTACACTTAGTCCGGATATTGAGTTTTGCAGAACTCCATTCAGATATACTGTAATATTATCTTTCTTCACCTGAATCATCAGTTTGTTCCATTCTCCAGCAGGCATTTCACTCGATGGCATTTTCTTCGGAACAGTAAACTTTACTGCGTCCACACATTGAGTTGCTTTCAATCCATTCATACATATTAAATCACCTACAGCATTTACTTTTTGTTGTACCTGATAACAAACAGGCCACACACTATCGGGCGATTGGATGTGTAATAACACGCCACCATTACCGGGCTGATTTACCCATCTCCACTCCAGTTGCAAGGTATATGAGCTATACAGTTTTTTTGTGCGTATATAGCCATTTGAAGCAGTACCAATGGTTAACACATTTCCCGAAAACTTAAACACTTCATCTGGTTTAGTATTTTTATCTTTAAGCACTACATTCCATTTTTGAAAATCGTTGAAGTTAAGCGATAGTTTACGCTGTCCGTATATAGCAAACGATGTTAAAACGAAGAGTAGAATAATAAACTGTTTCATATGTATTTAAAATGAGTAAAACAAAACAACCTGAAAGCAACTCAAAGAGCTACTTTCAGGCTGAATATCAATGTGTAATAATTATTTAGCAACCACGAATAGCTTCAATTCCAGGAAGCACTTTTCCTTCCATGTATTCAAGCATAGCGCCACCACCTGTCGAAACATAACTAACCTTATCAGCCAACTTGTTTTTATTGATAGCTGCTACCGAGTCACCTCCACCAATCAATGAGAAAGCTCCGTTAGCAGTAGCCTGTGCTACAGCGTGTGCAATGGCAGTTGTTCCTTTTGCAAATTTTTCCATTTCAAAAACTCCCATTGGACCATTCCAAAGTACAGTTTTAGAATTAGCAATCACTTCGCTGAAAGTAGCAATTGTTTCATCGGCAATATCTAATCCCATCCATCCAGCAGGTGTTTCATCTGTTTTCGAAACACAGGTTTCAGCATCAGCCGCAAATTTATCAGCATTTACAGCATCAGTAGGAATATATACATTTACACCTTTAGCTTTCGCCTTTTCAAGAATTTCAAGAGCAAGGTCTAATTTATCGGCTTCACACAGTGAATTTCCAATTTCGCCACCCTGAGCTTTGATAAAAGTATATGTCATACCACCACCAATAATCAGGTTTTGAACACGGTCAAGCAAATTCTCAATGATAAGGATTTTATCCGACACCTTTGCTCCACCCATAATAGCAGTAAAAGGAGCCTGAGCATCTTTTAATACTTTATCCATCGCGATTAATTCGCTATTGATAAGGTATCCGAACATTTTATTTTCTTCGGCAAAAAATTCAGCAATTACAGCTGTAGAACCATGTGCACGGTGAGCTGTTCCAAATGCATCGTTTACATAAACATCGGCATATGATGCTAATTTTTTAGCAAATTCTTTTTGCTTTGGTTTCAAGGCTTTTTTAGCTTCTTTTTTAGCCTCTTCTGTTTCAAATTCGCCACGTGGTTTACCTTCTTCTTCTTCGTAAAAGCGCAGATTTTCAAGTAAAAGAATTTCTCCTGGTTTTAATGCTGCAGCCTGTGCCTCAGCATTAGCGCAATCTTCTGCAAACTGTATTGTTTGTCCAACACGTTCCTCAACAGCAGAGATAATTTGCTTTAGCGAAAATTTAGGATCCGGATTTTGTTTAGGACGTCCCATGTGCGACATCAAAATTACAGAACCTCCGTCGGCAAGAATCTTTTTAATGGTAGGCAATGCACCTCTGATACGGGTATCATCACTCACCGCACCTGTTTCTTTGTTTAAAGGCACATTAAAGTCAACACGAACAATTGCCTTTTTTCCGGCAAAATTAAAATTGTCAATGATTTGCATATTGTAATTTATTTATGAGTTGAAAATTCAAATTGATAGTAAATAGCAGTTTAGGAGCACAAAAGTACAAAATAAAGAGCAAAATCCCAAGTGAATGGGGTATTAATTCGTTTTATATTTGAAAGTTACTTTTGTTAATTGCTCGTTTGCCTCTACAATTTTTTTCTTCAAATCTTCCTTGTAATCTACTAGTTTATCCTGTAGGTTTTTATCGCCATTTGCCATAATCTGAACGGCCAAAATAGCCGCATTTAAAGCACCATTTATACCAACAGTAGCAACCGGAATTCCCGGAGGCATTTGAACAATTGCTAAAAGAGCATCCATTCCATCAAGGCTTGCATTAATAGGCACTCCAATTACAGGCAAAGTAGTCATTGAAGCAATTACACCTGGTAAATGAGCTGCCATACCTGCAGCTGCAATGATTACTTCAATTCCATTCTGACGTGCATTTTTAGCAAATTTTTCAACTTCAGCAGGCGTACGGTGAGCTGAAAGTGCATTAATCTCAAACGGAATTTCAAACTCGTCGAACAGTTTTGCGGCTTTTTCCATAACGGGCAAATCAGATGTACTGCCCATAATAATACTTACTCGTGGTTTCATATTTGTTTTTAATATATTTTTAGCCTAAAAGTGCTGAATAATCAGTAGCTGAAAGTAATGATTCAAGTTGAGCCGGATTACTGATAGCAACTTTAACAATCCATCCTTTACCATAAGGATCTTCATTCACCAATTCCGGTTTATCTGTTAACTCTTCGTTGTATTCAAGAATTTCAGCATCAACGGGGAGAAACATTTCAGAAACAGTTTTAACTGCTTCAACAGTACCAAACACATCACCTTCGCTTAAGGTTTCACCTACAGTTTCCACTTCAACAAAAATGA
Organism: Paludibacter sp.; assembly: GCA_048859825.1. Classification (GTDB taxonomy): domain Bacteria; phylum Bacteroidota; class Bacteroidia; order Bacteroidales; family Paludibacteraceae; genus Paludibacter. Next base: position 1,082 of record JBLIZK010000471.1, on the reverse strand, counting down.
TTTCACCTAATTCGCTCTGTGCATAATCAGTAATTCCTACATAGGCTTCGTTGCCCTCTACCCTTAACCATTCGTGGTCCTTGGTATACTTTAAATTGCTCGGATTGTTCATTGTTTTTTTTGTTTTATGAATGTTCAATAATTTTATAATTTACAGAAATGGGATAATGGTCGGAATATTTAACTTTATCAATTATTAATTCATCAGGCTGAAAACAATCGGGCTGATAAAACATATAATCGATTCGAAAACGGTAAATAGATAAATTAAGCGTATAACCCGGACCAAAACCTGTTTCGGTATATGCATCGTCCAGTTTACCTTTTATTTTGGAGTATGTATAGGATGATGGTACATCGTTAAAATCGCCACAAACCAATACTTTGTAAGGCGAAAGAGCCATATGTTCTGATAACCTGTCAGCCTGGCCTGCCCTAACCTTGTATGCTACAAACAACTTCCGGCTCAGCAAGCGGGTAATCCATGTTAATTTTTCCGAATTAAAATCGTCGGTCAATTCCATAGGAAGTTTTCTGTCATTCTCAGTCAGCCTGTTCGATTCCAAATGATTATTATACAACCGAACAGTATCATCTTTAATTTTAATATCTGTAGAAATTGTCATTCCAAATTCATGTTCAATTGACAAATTTTCCTTGTTTACAATTGGAAATTTAGAAAAAGTAGCAATGCCCGATTTTTTCCAATTATCCGATACCCGATATTGAATGTGTTTATAGGGATATTTTTTAAATATTCGTTCAATGTCGTACTGGCTTAAATACTCTCCCGTTTTTTTTACTGTTACAGCAAACTCCTGTAAACAAACAATGTCAGCGTCTGATTTCAGAATATAGTCAATTATTTCATTGGGTTCATCAGCAGAATGCTTTTTAAGAAAACCAAACAACATTGTGTTATAACTCAACACCTTAATAGTTTCAGAATCAGAAATCTCTCCCGTTTCGCCAAAATTAAATGGAAAAACGGCTCTTACCTGATTACCTGAAAGCAATAATAGCAACAAGGAAATTAGAAAAAGCCATTTACGTGCAGCCAGCCAGAATAGATCGGAAGAGCG
>JBLIZK010000470.1:0-7647 GCA_048859825.1 Paludibacter sp. | reverse complement strand
TGCTCTTCCGATCTCAAAGATTCCTTCGTAGTTTTAAGCAATGCTACAATTTCCGGATTCACATCGCCTACACAAAAAGTATAAGCAGAATCACCATGGAAACCATTTTTATAAACACCACAGTCAACCGATACGATATCTCCATCTTTTAAAATAACCTTTTCCGACGGAATTCCATGAACAACTTCATCGTTAACAGACGTACAGATAGATTTTGGGTAACCATGGTAACCTAAAAATCCCGGTACTCCACCATTATCGCGAATATATTCTTCGGCTATTTTATCTAAATCAGCAGTAGAAACACCCGGTTTAATAACTTTCGCTATTTCCGCGAGTGTTTTTGCTACTATTTGATTACTGATACGAAGCAATTCGATTTCTTCGTCAGTTTTTAAATATATCATCCTAAATGATTTAGTATGCTGCTACACTACCCGAACGACCTTTGATACGACCTGATTTCATTAAACCATCATAATGACGCATCAACAAATGACTTTCGATTTGCTGCAAAGTATCAAGAACCACACCTACAAGAATCAACAAAGATGTTCCACCAAAGAATTGAGCAAACTCCTGGTTAATTCCTAAAAGTGATGCAAAAGCTGGCATAACAGCTACGATTGCTAAAAATATTGAGCCTGGTAATGTAATACGCGACATAATATCGTCAAGATATTCAGCAGTACGTTTACCTGGTTTTACTCCCGGAATGAAACCATTATTACGTTTCATTTCCTCAGCCATCTGAGTTGGATTAATAGTAATTGCTGTATAGAAATATGTAAATGCAATAATCATTAATCCGAATACCAGATTGTACCAGATACCTGTATTATTCATAAACGCACCTACAAAACTATTAAGCGACTCTGAATGCGAAAAACCAGCCAACGTTACAGGTATAAACATAATTGCCTGAGCAAAAATAATTGGCATTACACCTGCTGCATTTACCTTTAAAGGTATATACTGACGTACACCACCATATTGCTTATTACCTACCACACGTTTAGCATACTGTACCGGTATTTTTCTGGTTCCCTGTACTAAAAGAATTGAAGCTCCGATTACTACTAAAAGGAATACAATTTCTAATAAGAACATAACCAATCCACCACCAGCATCGGTCAAACGTGACGCAAACTCCTTGATAATTGCACCCGGAAAACGAGCTATAATACCAACAAGAATAATAAAAGAAATACCGTTACCAATACCTTTATCGGTAATACGCTCACCTAACCACATTACAAACATACTACCACCGGCAAGTATCAATGTAGATGAAATAGTGAACCAAACTGTTTCTGGCATAGCAGCACCTGCCTGAGCCATCTGTACACTTAAGTTAATAAGATAAGATGGTCCCTGAAGCAATAAGATAGCTACTGTCAGATAACGGGTATATTGATTTATTTTGCGACGTCCGCTTTCACCTTCGCGTTGCAACTTCTGAAAATAAGGAACTGCAATACCTAATAGCTGAATTACGATAGATGCCGAAATATAAGGCATAATACCTAACGCAAATACAGAAGCATTAGCAAAGGCTCCACCTGAGAACATATCCAACAATGCTAATAAACCACCACTGGTTTGAGCTTTTAACGCTGATAATGCGGTTGGGTCAATACCCGGAAGCACTACAAATGAACCAAAACGATAAACCAATACAAACAAAATTGTTGTGATAAGTCGACTACGAAGGTCCTCTATTTTCCAGATATTTTTTAGTGTCTCGATGAATTTCATGTGATTACAATTTTACTACGGTTCCACCTGCGGCTACGATAGCATCTTCAGCCGTTTTTGAGAAAGCATTTGCTTCAACTTCGATTTTCACTGATAAAGTTCCTTTACCAAGAATTTTTACTAAAGCAGTTTTTGAAATGAATCCTGCAGTACGCAGTTCTTCCAAACCAATTTTAGAAAGTTTCTGTGCAGTAGCAAGAATTTCAAGTGTTTCGATATTGATAGCTTTATATTCAACGCGGTTAACGTTTTTAAAACCAAATTTTGGTAAACGACGTTGAATAGGCATCTGTCCACCTTCGAAACCTACTTTTCTTGAGTAACCCGAACGAGACTTCTGACCTTTGTGCCCTTTAGTAGACGTTCCGCCTAAACCAGAACCGGTACCACGACCGATACGTTTGCGAGTCTTTACAGAACCAACTGCAGGGGTTAAATTACTTAAATTCATATCTTTAATTTTAAAGAGTCAAACGAATAATATTATTTAATCACTTCTACCAAATGTTTCACTTTGGCTACCATACCTAAAATAGCTGGAGTAGCTTCATGTTCAACAACGGCATTCATTTTTTTCAAACCCAATGCTTCAAGTGTTAATTTCTGAACTTTAGGCGATTTGATTTTACTACGAACCTGTTTGATTTTAATTGTTGCCATAAATTCTAATTATTAACCGTTAAACACTTTTGATAAAGACACTCCACGGTTTTGAGCTACAGTCTGAGCATCACGCAACTCGCCAAGAGCTACAATAGTAGCTTTTACAAGGTTGTGAGGGTTCGATGAACCTTTTGACTTTGCTAACACGTCGGTAATACCTACACTCTCCAAAACAGCGCGCATCGCACCACCGGCTTTTACTCCAGTACCGTGTGAAGCAGGTTGAATATATACCTGAGCACCACCAAATTTTGATAACTGCTCATGAGGTATAGTTCCGTTTAATACAGGCACTTTAATCAGGTTTTTCTTAGCTGCTTCAGTTCCTTTCGCAATTGCTGCAGTTACTTCACCAGCTTTACCCAGGCCCCAGCCTACGATGCCATCTTCGTTACCTACAACAACAATAGCTGAAAAGCTGAACGTACGTCCACCTTTTGTTACTTTAGTAACACGGTTTACAGCTACTAATCTGTCTTTTAATTCCAGATCGTTGGTTGATTTTACTTTATTCATATAATTTTCGCCTTACCTGATTAAAATTTAAGACCTGCTTCGCGAGCTGCGTCGGCCAATTGTTTAACTCTACCATGGTACAAATAACCGTTACGGTCAAATACCACTTCTGAAATACCAGCCTCTTGCGCAACTTTAGCAACTAAAGCACCTACTTTGGCAGCTTGCTCTGTTTTAGTTACTTTGTCTTTAATAGCTAAAGACGAAGCTGATGCTAATGTGATTCCCTGAACGTCGTCAATAACCTGAGCGTAAATCTGAGCATTACTGCGGAATACGGTCAAACGGGGTTTCTGAGCTGTACCCGACACTTTATGGCGGATATGAGCTTTTATTCTTAATCTTCTATCTGATTTTCCTGACATAATTTCACCTATTTACGTTAATTATTTTTTACCAGCTGATTTACCAGCTTTACGACGTACAACTTCGCCTTTGAAACGTACCCCTTTACCTTTGTAAGGCTCTGGTTTACGGAAAGAGCGGATTTTAGCACATACCTGACCAATTAATTGTTTGTCAGCACTTTCCAGAATGATAATAGGATTCTGGTTACGTTCTGTTTTAGTTTCAACTTTAATTTCTGCTGGTAAGCCTAAGAAAATATTGTGAGTATAACCAAGTGCAAGTTCTAATACCTGACCCTGATTTGATACACGATAACCAACACCAACTAATTCAAGTACTTTGTTATAACCTTCAGATACACCAATAACCATGTTCTGAATCAAAGCACGATACAATCCGTGGTTTGCACGATTTTGTTTTTCATCATCCGGACGTGTAACGTTGATTACTGCTCCTTCTATTTCGATTGAAATAGCCGGGTCAATAGTTTGTGTTAATGTGCCTTTAGGGCCTTTTACCGTTACTACGCTATTCTCTACTGTTACAGTTACACCGGCAGGAATATTAATGGGCAATTTTCCAATTCTTGACATCTATATTTCCTCCTTTATTAATAAACGTAACATATAACTTCACCACCTACTTTAAGGCTTGCAGCTTCTTTATTAGTCATAACACCTTTCGATGTAGAAAGAATTGCAATACCTAAACCGTTCAATACGCGTGGCATTTCTTTGTAACCTACGTACTGACGTAAACCCGGAGTAGAAACACGAATAAGTTTCTTGATTGAGTTTACTTTGTTTACCGGATCATACTTAAGCGCTATTTTAATAGTGCCCTGAGGTCCGTCTTCTACAAATTTGTAGTTAAGGATGTACCCTTTCTCATGAAGGATACGGGTAACTTCCTTTTTTAAGTTCGATGCTGGAACTTCCACAACACGGTGGTTAGCTTTAATAGCGTTCCGCAATCGGGTTAAATAATCTGCTATTGGATCTGTCATATAAATTGATTTTAAATTGATCCCGGCTTTCGGGACAATATTTAAGTATTTAATAAATCTACCCCCAACCCCTAAAGGGGAATGTTGGTAGAAAATATCCATTTTTTAATTGGTAATCATAATTCCCCATTAGGGGATTCAGGGTTTACCAGCTGGCTTTCTTTACTCCTGGGATTAAGCCTTTTGAAGCCATTTCGCGGAACTGAATACGTGATATACCAAACTGACGCATGTATCCTTTAGGACGACCGGTGATTTTGCAACGGTTGTGTAAACGGATTGGCGACGAGTTACGTGGTAAAGTTTGTAATGCATCGTAGTTGCCTTCAGCCAAAAATTGTTCACGTTTAGCAGCATATTGCGCGATTAACTTTGCACGTTTAACCTCGCGGGCTTTCATTGATTCTTTTGCCATTGTGTCTTCTGTTTAGTTTTTCTTAAATGGTAACCCGAATTCTTTCAGTAAAGCAAAACCTTCTTCATCAGTTTGAGCAGTAGTTACAAAAGTAATGTTCATACCTAACAAACGACTGATGTTGTCGATATTGATTTCAGGGAAAATAATCTGCTCAGTAATACCAAGCGTATAGTTTCCACGTCCATCCAATTTGTTTTCAATACCTTTAAAGTCACGTACACGTGGAAGTGCTACACGTACAAGTCTTTCAAGAAACTCGTACATTTTATCGCCACGTAGTGTTACACGAACACCAATAGGCATTTTTTTACGCAACTTAAAGTTTGAAATATCTTTCTTAGATATTGTAGCAACAGCTTTCTGACCAGTAATAGTAGTCATTTCATTGATAGCTACTTCAATAATTTTTTTATCAGCCACTGCAATACCCAGACCTTGATTCAATACGATTTTCTCAAGTTTTGGAGCTTGCATTACCGATGAGTAGCCAAATTCTTTCATCAATACAGGAACGATACGTTCTCTATAATCGTTTTTTAAACTTGATGTATTCATTCTTAAATTTCCTCTCCTGATTTTTTAGAAATACGTACTAATTTGCCTTCAGCATTGAGTTTACGACCAACGCGTACAGGTTTTCCCTTTTCAACCGGATTAAGGTTTGAAATGTGAATAGAAGCTTCCTGTTTTACAATACCACCCTGTGGATTTTTTGCACTCGGTTTGGCGCTTTTCGACACCAAGTTCACACCTTCTACGATAGCACGTTGCTCTTTCACAAGAACTTCGAGCACGCGGCCGGTTTTGCCTTTGCTTGCACCCGCATTTACGTAAACGGTATCACCTTTTTTAATATGTAATTTACTCATCTTAATGTTGTGTTTTACGAAGATTAAAGCACTTCAGGTGCAAGTGATATGATTTTCATATTTGTAGCACGTAGTTCGCGGGCAACCGGACCAAAAATTCGGCTTCCACGGATTTCACCTGAATTATTCAACAATACGCAGGCATTGTCGTCAAAACGAATGTATGAACCATCCGGACGGCGAACTTCTTTTTTTGTACGAACCACAACAGCTTTCGAAACGATACCTTTTTTGATGTCCGACGAAGGGATTACACTCTTCACAGCAACAACAATAATATCGCCCAATGTAGCATAACGTTTGCTGGTTCCTCCTAATACACGAATACAAAGGGCTTCTTTAGCACCACTGTTATCCGCAACTGTGAGTCTTGATTCTTGTTGTATCATAATTACTTAACTCTTTCGATAATTTCAGTTAATCTCCATCTTTTTAGTTTACTCAGCGGACGGGTTTCCATTATACGAACTGTATCACCAATGTTACATTCGTTTTTCTCGTCATGAGCATGATATTTTTTTGTCTTATTTACGAATTTACCGTAAATAGGGTGTTTTTCTTTCCACTTAACAGCCACAGTGATGGTTTTATCCATTTTATTGCTGAAAACGACACCCGTTCTTTCTTTTCTTAAATTTCTTGTTTCCATCAAAGTCTGATTTTATTGATTTATTTCGCGCTGACGTAATTCAGTTGCAAGACGTGCGATAGTACGACGTACCACTTTAATTTGCGATGGATTGTCAAGCGGAGAAATTGAATGATTCAGTGTTAAACGTACCAAATGCTCCTTCTCAGTAGCCATACGTTCCTGAATTTCTTTTGTTGATAATTCTTTTACTTCTCTTGTTTTCATAATTCATTACACATTTACAGAGGTGAAATCATAATCGCGTCTTACCACGAATTTTGTAGTCACGGGTAGCTTTTGAGCAGCTAAACGAAGAGCTTCCTTAGCTGTTTCGAAAGGAACACCTTCAATTTCAAAAATCATACGACCTGGGGTAACAGGAGCCACGAATCCTTCGGGAGCACCTTTACCCTTACCCATACGTACTTCAGCTGGCTTTTTTGTAATTGGTTTCTCAGGGAAGATACGAATCCATACCTGACCCTGACGTTGCATATAACGTGTTACAGCAATACGAGCAGCTTCAATCTGTCGACCGGTTATCCATTTTGATTCCAAAGATTTTATTCCGAATGAACCGAACGCCAATTGATTACCTCTCTGGGCTTCTCCCTTCATTCGCCCTTTTTGCTGTCTTCTGAACTTTGTTTTTTTAGGTTGTAACATAATTTCCTTAATTCAAATTCATTAATACAGTTTATTTCTTTTTCTTTTTGAATCCTTTACCACCACGGTCGTTGTTGTTACGCTCAAAGCGTTCGTTACGGCCGGTCGATTCTTTTGGTGCAGCAAAGCTAGCGGTCAAATCTCTTTTACCATAAACTTCGCCACGGCAAATCCAAACTTTGATACCAATGATACCAACTTTTGTAAGCGCTTCTGCGTGAGCATAATCAATATCTGCTCTGAAAGTATGAAGTGGAGTACGTCCTTCTTTATACATTTCAGAACGAGCCATTTCTGCTCCGTTCAAACGACCTGATACCATTATTTTGATACCTTCGGCGCCCAAACGCATAGTTGAAGCAATAGCCATTTTCACAGCACGGCGATAGGCAATTTTACCTTCAACCTGACGAGCTACATTGTTAGCTACAATAACAGCATCCAATTCAGGACGTTTAATTTCGAAAATATTGATTTGGATATCTTTATCAGTTACCTTTTTCAATTCTTCTTTTAGTTTGTCAACTTCCTGTCCGCCTTTACCAATGATGATACCCGGACGGGCAGTAAATACAGTAATAGTTACAAACTTTAATGTACGTTCGATAACGATGCGCGAAACGCTTGCTTTTGCAAGACGGGCATTCAGATACTTTCTGATTTTGTGGTCTTCCAATATGGTGTCACCATAATTGTTACCTCCGTACCAGTTTGAATCCCATCCACGTATAATACCTAAACGGTTACTTATCGGATTAATTTTTTGTCCCAT
>JBLIZK010000469.1:0-2532 GCA_048859825.1 Paludibacter sp. | reverse complement strand
CTACAACATTTTTATCGACAGATTTCTGTACAAAGCTACGGTTATTCTCACCATCAGTAATCACAGTAGCCTTTTTCAGTCCAAGCGATTTCAGATTTATATGTACCTTTTGTGCCTGCGACTGCGAATTAATGGCACCTACATACCATTTTCCGGCACTTTTACGCGCAATTACCACATATTTACCGGGGCAACCATCAAGTAATTTCACATCATCCCAAATACGTGGTAGCTGCTTCATATACTTTTGCACATAATCGGGCTGCTTTTCCATACTTTGAGGTATTTCAACAAAATGCTGTACCCCCGACTGTAAAACCACCGTCAATGCTAACTCCATTGCATTGCTCGTACGACGCTTTTTTCCCACAATTTCGCCAAAACAAACCGGCGTAAAATCCATAGGCCCCACTACATTACGTGCAAATGGTATCATTGTTAAATGGCGTGGTGCTGCATCGGTGTCTTTTTGGTCGAAAGTGGTAAATTCGAAACCACGTATGGCCTCCATTGTAACTAAATTAGGGAAAGTGCGCGACCAACCACGTGGTACCGTTGTTCCATGAAAATTAATTACCAAATGATTATCAGCAGCTGCCTGCAACATATCCCAATAGTATTTTATTGCCGACTGCCCATCGCCCGGCCAAAAATCTACTTTTACACCGGCAATACCCATTTGACGAATACGTGCAAACTCAGCACGACACATTTCATCGGTAAGCAAAGCATTTTTAGGCGAATATCTGGTAGAGTTCCAGGGTCCTGATGAATTATACCAAAGTATTAATTTAATATTTAAAGTTTTAGCATAATCAGCCAGTTCTTTTATTCTGTTATAACCAATTTTTCGGTCCCAATCCGCATCAATAAGGCAATACTCCCACCCCATTTTACCTGCATAGGTAATAAACTCCCTACTGGTTTCATAATTTACCGACTCATCGTGCAACACACCCCAACTCCAGGAAGCTATGCCCGTTTTTACCCAACTAAAATCTGTTGATTTATCTGCGGCTTGCGTTAAATCGCTCACCATTTGCGACTCTACTACACCCGATAAAGTTCCAACTACAATGGTACGCCAGGGTGTAACGATATGTTTCGACACGGGTTCAATCGATTCGCCGGCAGTAAGTGTTTCACCAAATTGTGGAAAAGCAATTGTATATCGCCCTCCTGTTGATTCGTGCGCAAGATGTGTGCCCACATAATCAGGTGTTAATCCGGCTTCGGATAGCAATACCCACGCATCTTTTGTAGAAAACAATGCCGGAAACGACCAGCCCTGCTTTAAAGTGGAGGCCGTTCCAACCGGTATATCATATTCATATTGCTCTTCGTAGCTTGGTTGTGTTTCGCACCATCCGGTTTTTACTTCGGCATGTGGATGAAGCCAGGCCTTTGTACTCAGGTCAAAACAAAATGCCGATTGCTCCGACATTACAGTTACCGGTATATCATTGTTTACGATATAACGGTAAGCGACCCCATCGTTGGTCGCTCTTAATTCCACAGTCATTATTTTTCCGTTTTCAGCTTCCACATCAATAGCCATTTTCTGAGCCTTATATGTTCTTTGCTGACGTTTTTCGGCCGGAGCCCAATAACTTTCGGTAATTGTTTCGGCTTTCGAAATACTGTGTATCTTAATATTTTTCGAAAAATCGGCTATATTCGTAATCAAACCTAATTGTGATGGCTGTACAACGGTTTTCCCTTTGTACTTCACGATATACACCAACGACGCATTTTCATTGGTAGATACCTGAATAAGCTGTTTTTTATCGGGCGATTGCAGTTGAATGGCGGCAATTAGTGAAACCGGCAACATGGCAACTGAAAGTAATAATGTTTTAAAAATTGATTTTCTCATACTTAACAAATTATATAAAATTCAGATCTGCTACCATAATGAGATAGCAAACCTGAATTTTTTATTTGTTTATTTTAGTTCAATGGTAACTACTGATTTCGAAGGTAATTTAAGTGTCAATTGGTTTTTCTTCAGTTTTGCGTCAGTGAAATTCAGTAATTCAACTTCCGATGGATTACCGAAAGTATTATGGCTTCCCATTTCTTTAGCAGTAATAACCTGACCATTGGTGATTTTTGCTGCTGCTATACCTTCCAAACCACAGCTAAGTTCAATTGAATTGACCGGATCCACATTTACAAACGATATATGTATAGCACCATTTTTATCTTTCGAAGCGCTCACCGAAACTGCTTTTATACTCCGACCCAAACGTACATAATCGGGCGATTGCAAGCTTACGTTCAATAAAGTGGCTTCCTGATGCACTTTATACATATCGAATACGTGATAAGTGGGAGTTAACACCATTTTATCGCCCTCAGTTAAAATAATTGCCTGCAATACATTTACCATTTGGGCTATATTCGCAATTTTAACACGGTCAGCATGTTTGTGAAAAATATTCAGGATATTCCCGGCAAGCAGTGCATCGCGCAAAGTGTTTTGCTGTTGTAAAAAGCCGGGGTTTGAACCCGGAGTAGCATTGTACCATG
>JBLIZK010000468.1:0-3570 GCA_048859825.1 Paludibacter sp. | reverse complement strand
CAGTAGCCACTTCGGTGGAAGCTTTGCCTGCTACGGTTGTGGAATATGTAGCACAAAATTATGCCGATACCAAAATAGTAGCGGCTACTCAAACGGGTACCGAAACTACGGTTACCCTGAATACGGGCGAAACGTTAACCGTGAACAGTTCGGGTAAAGTGACTGCTTATTCAAACAACTACAGCGCCGGATTAATGGCCGATAGTTTGAAAACTGATTCGGTACATCACCGCAAACATCATGGAAAATCGCACGGACACAAACGTCATTTTAAAAACGAAGTGGCTGTGGATTCGTTGTCGACTGCCATTACTGATTATGTGGCCGCCAATTATGCCGGTTACTCGGTAATACATGCACAAATTGATACCATTTGTCAGGGTGTGGTAACCCGTGTAATGCTGTGTTTGCCCAAAACAGAGCCTGTAAAACTTACCTTCGATGCAAGCGGCGTTTACCTGTTTAAATCGGTGCGTATCAAATACAGTGCTGTTCCTACACTGATTTCGGATGCGGTGCTAAGTAATTATGCCGGTTATACCGCCATGAATCGTGCCGGATTGCGTACTTATCCCGACTCTGTATTGCAGTATGTGGTTTTCCTGAAACAGGATTCTATTCATAAAAAAGTGGTTTTCAATGCCGATGGCACAGTTAATTGCGAAAAGTGATTATTGTATTTGTTGAACCAAAAGCTCCGGTGGCAATTTAATGCACCGGGGCTTTTTTTGTACCAAAAAATGCAATGATAAAATCAAAATACAGCGTTTAATATCCTTTATTATGTCGTAATTTTGCAGACAATTGCTCATGGATGTAATTGTGGCGCATTTCTGCGGGTTATTGTAACAAATCAATGGCAGATAATTACAACTGATGCAAGCCAATACTTTGCTTATATTAACATCAAATAGAATAAAATGAAACAGTTAGATGTGAATTTAATGCACCCGAGAGAGCAGATAAATGTAATTATCGGGCGTATTTACCGCAGTGGTATGACTACTACTTCGGGTGGTAATATTTCCATCAAAGATGGTAACGGCGATATCTGGATTACGCCTTCGGCAGTTGATAAAGGTTCGCTTACTGTAAAAGACATTGTTTGTGTAAAAAAAGACGGTACGATTGTGGGTGCCCACAAACCTTCTTCTGAATATCCTTTCCACAAAGCGATTTATGAAGCCCGTCCTGAGTTAACGGCTGTGATTCATGCGCACCCTCCCGGGTTGGTGGCTTTCAGTATTGCGCGTCAGGTACCCGATACGAGTATTGTGCCACAGGCACGTCAGATTTGTGGCGAAATTGGTTTTGCACCTTACGGATGCCCCGGTAGCGAGGAGTTGGGACGCAAAATAGCCAAAGAGTTCGAAAATAAAAAATACAAAGCGGTTATCATGGAAAACCATGGTGTGGTATTGGCCGGTACCGATATGATGGATGCTTACCAACGTTTCGAAACGCTGGAGTTTTGCTGTCGTACTATTGTAAATGCCGGACGCATTGGTAAAATCAATACACTCACCGACGAGCAGATATCGCGTTACACAACGCATTTTCCGAAAAACATCACCCCGTTTATGGACGTGGAGTATCCTTCGGACGAACGCGAGATACGTACCGAAATGGTGAATATTATCCGTCGTGCCTGCGACCAGGGATTGATGATTTCGACTTATGGTACTGTATCGGTACGCTGGAAGGACAACGACTTCCTGATTACACCACGCGACGTAGCCCGTTGGGATATTTTGCCCAAAAACATTGTGCAGGTGAAAAACGGTATGGCCGAAGCCGGTAAAACTCCGAGTCGTTCGGTAGCATTGCACCACCGTATTTATCAGCTGAATCCGCATATCAACTCTATTATTACCACGCAGGCTACCAACCTGATGGCGCATGCCGTTAGTCACCAGAAATTCGATGTACGTACCATTCCCGAAAGCTGGATTTTCCTTCAGGATGTTCCGTCTATTCCGTTTGAGAGTTTGTACAACGATACCGAAGAAATAGCAGCCATGTTTAACAAAAACCGTGTGGTGATTGTTGAGAACGATTCTGTTATTGTTACCGGAAACAAACTGCTGAATACTTTCGATTATCTTGAGGTAGCTGAATTCTCGGCCAATTCATTGGTCATGGCTTCGTCCATCGGGCCGTTGCAGCCTATGGGCGATAAGGAAATCGATGAATTGCGTATAGCATTCAATGTAAAATAAATGCACTGAATCCCTTTAATAAAAGCATCCTGACCACCGACTCGATGCTTTTATTTTTTTTGAACAACTATCAAAACAAAAGCGTATAAAAAATGAGTGTAAAAAGAATTATTCTGAACGAAATGTCGTATTTCGGCGCGGGCTGTCGCTCGGTGCTGGCCGACGAAATTAAAAAACGTGGTTTTCAAAAAGTGTTTGTGGTTACCGACAATGATTTGGTACGATTCAACGTAGCCGGTCAGGTAACAGCGGTGCTTGAAGGAGCCGGTATTGCCTTCGAAGTATTTTCGGATGTAAAACAAAACCCTACTGTGGCGCAGGTAAAAGACGGAGGAGCTAAGTTTGCTGCCTCGGGAGCCGATGTTATTGTGGCCATTGGTGGTGGTTCGCCTATCGATACGGCCAAAGCCATTGGTATTATTGCGGCCAATCCGGAGTTTGCCGATGTGGTATCGCTGGAAGGTGTAGCCGATACCAAAAAGAAATCGGTACCTGTAATTGCCTTGCCTACTACTGCCGGAACAGCAGCCGAGGTAACCATTAACTACGTGATTACCGACGAGGAAAATGTAAAGAAAATGGTGTGTGTGGACCCGAACGATATCCCTGTGCTGTCGATAGTGGATCCGGAGCTGATGTTGTCGATGCCAAAAGGCCTGACAGCTGCTACGGGTATGGATGCGCTGACGCATGCCATCGAAGGCTATATTACAAAAGGCGCCTGGACCATGTCCGACATGTTTGAGCTGAAAGCCATTGAAATGATAGCGAAGCACCTGCCTGCGGTGGTGGATAATCCGGCCGATGTGGAGGCCCGCGACGGTATGGCAGTGGCACAGTACATTGCCGGAATGGGATTTTCGAACGTAGGACTAGGATTGGTACATGGGATGGCTCACCCGCTGGGCGCTTATTTTGATGTGCCTCACGGTGTGGCCAATGCCTTGTTGTTGCCTACAGTGATGCAGTACAATATGCCATCGAGCGTGGATAAATACGTAGACATAGCCAAAGCGATGGGTGTGGACGTCAGCGGCATGAGCAAAGAAGCAGCGGCACAGGCAGCTGTGGATGCTGTTAAAGCCCTGGCGGTAAAGGTAGGCATTCCGGCCAACCTGCGTGCACTCAATGTGCCGGCCGATAGCCTTGAGGCCCTGGCCACATCGGCCTTCAACGATGTATGTACGCCTGGTAATCCGCGCGAAGTAGCGCTGGCCGACGTGCTGGAACTTTATAAAAGCGTTTACTAAACCGCTTGCAAAAAAGCCGGAGCAATGGTACTGCTCCGGCTTTTTTTTATTCTCTCCTGTAAAAGCACATTTGCCGGCCTGTGTGCAATGGATGGTTACAC
>JBLIZK010000467.1:0-2545 GCA_048859825.1 Paludibacter sp. | reverse complement strand
GAATCTATTTTCGAAATACCTTTTACTACTTTGAAAACCAATCCTTTTTACAGTTTGCTTGGAGCATCCACTTATACTTTACGTCCAAAGTCAACAGTAGTGGAAGGAACAATATTTCCAGAACCAGAATATAACTATTCAAGCGCAGCGGATATCAGAGGAAATGGATGCTCATACAGGGCTGGCTTACTTTGGAAATACATTGGTACAAGCCGGTTTGGAGTAGTTCGCACATCAACGAACTATACAGCACCTTGGATTATGTACAAATATGCAGATGTACTTTTAATGAAAGCCGAAGCGCTTACACAAATAGGGTTAAACACTCATAACGAAACGGCTCAAACCTATTATAAAAATGCAATTGCAGCCATGGCAGAAGTGAGAAGTGTACGTAACGCAGTAAACACGTCGGAGTATACATTTACAGGTATTATTGATGGTAAATCGCTCGAAAAAGCAATTCTAAATGAGCGCGCACGCGAGTTTTCGTACGAAGGCAAACGCTGGTACGATGTGTTACGTCATGCCAAAAGAGGTAATTATGACGGAACAAACATACAATACCTAATAAACCTTGCTATCAATAGTGCATCGCCTGAAAAACAGCAAAGTTTGATAGCCAAATACAAGGATCCGAAACGCAACAGCCATTACTGGCCTATTTACGTCCGCGAGATTGAGACGAACCCTAAATTAATACAGAATGAATTTTACGCACAATAAAAATACTACTACCATGAAAACCTCAAAACAATACATTAGTCAGGGTATTACAATCCTCCTGCTTGTAGTTACAACAATTATAGGTTTCTATTCCTGTAAATCGTATATGGACGGACAAACTTTTATTGTGTCCGACGAGCGTATGATTGATGAGTATATTGAAGAAGAAAACCCTCAAACCATGACAAAATTCTTACGGGCGGCCGATAAAGCCGGCTTTAGAGGAATGTTACATGCATACGGAACGAATACTTGCTTTATTCCAACCAACGATGCCATTGATGCTTACTGTCAGCGCAATGGTCTTGACTCTCTGGAACAACTATCAGTAGAAGAACTTGAAAAGTTCGTAAAATTCCATGTGGTGCGCGATACTATTCCAAGTTCCGAATTTATTGATGGTCGTTTATCAAGAGCAACCATGCTGGGAAAATTCCTGACGACTAAAACAGTTCAGGAAGGAAGTGAAGACGTAACTGTACGTGTAAACCGACAAGCTAACATGTTAGAACACGACATACGTGTAGCAAATGGTATAATCCATAAAATTGATTACGTACTAACCCCCAATCCTAAAAGTATAGGTGAAATGGTGGAATTACTACCTGATACGTATTCGCTATTCAAACAACTGATTGGCGAAACAAGCTATCTGGATGTATTAAAAACAGTTACCGAAGGCAACTGGTACACATTAATTTTACAAAGCGATGCATCATTTGCAACAGCAGGTGTTACCGACCGTACCACATTAATTGAAAAATTGAAAGTAGCACAACCCGATTACGCTGATAACGAAACTAAACTGGTAGAACTTTATGTACAATATCACATTCTAAACAGATTAGCTTATGTGGCCGATATGTCGCTTACCAGTGCAGAACTAACTTTAGCACCTAATCAGGTGATTACGTTTAAAACCGATAAAGATTCATTAATTCTGAATGAATATAAATCGTTGACAACATTTGAAGCGGGTGTACTTGTTGATAAAAATTCTGACAATACCGATTTAAGCTGTTCAAACGGAGTACTAATTGATCTTGTAGGATATATTCAACCGGTTAAACGTGGAGCTGAAGCAATATACTGGGAACTTACCGAGCAACCGGAAATTAAAAAGCTAAAGGAATACCGCAAAAAAGGAGCCTGGGTAACCTTTTCGCCGGGCGAACTATCCGAACTCTCTTTTGGTGGAAAAAACAATCCTACAATTACCTACAATGTATCCTCATCGTATGCAGAGCAAGGTGGACAATATGTAAACTACGACTATTTTGAAATACCTATGCGTCCTACATTATTACAATGGATGGAAATAAAAACACCTGTATTAACCGAAGGAGTATACAACATATGGATTTGTTGGCGTCGTGGTGGTAGTAACAATAAGTTTAAAACCACATTTAAACAGGTAGGCAAAGAGGATCAGGTTTTACCCAATGTATTTGACCTTGGTGAATATTTTAATACCAGTGCCACACCTGAAGTAAACCTGAACAACGGCATGAAACAATACAATGCCAAAGCGAAAAACAGTGTTTGCTGTAGTCGTAACTGTGGTGCTATTAAAGTGGAATACACCGGTCGACACACCATACGCATCGATGCATTGAGTGGTAACAGTCAGGCATCCTGGTGGGATATGATACAATTTATCCCTGTGGATCAAAATCAGTTGTGGCCTAGGTTCGATATTGAGGGACATGCTATTTACCCAATGGAGAACGATAGTGCCGGTGTTAACTGCGCAAAAATTGCTCCGATAGATCAACCTTGTAAAGGCGATTTGTCTAATTAACAAAAGGGCTTATATTTT
>JBLIZK010000466.1:0-6877 GCA_048859825.1 Paludibacter sp. | reverse complement strand
AAAGCCGGTGTTTTTGATCGTCCTTTTGGTTACGAAATTTCCTATTCATCAAGCAGACGTGAATCACCTGAACGTAGTCGTGTTTTTCAAACACTGTTTCCTGACGAACGTGAAGTGGGAGGTATGATAGCCATTCAGGCTCCTAAAGGCTCCCCTTGGGCTGTACTACGTTTAGAAGCGGGTTTATTTAACGGAAATGCTATTGGTCCTGACGCAGATAGTCGTAAAGACTTTATTGGTCATTTAATTTATAGCAATGCTACACCTTCCTTAAAATACGGTTTTGGTTTCTCATATTATAACGGCGCTACACCTCAGTTAAATAGGAATATATTCTCAATGCAAGGCGATAATTTTACTACCAGTGCAGGAGATAGCACCGGATATTCGAAACGAGAATATTTTGGATTTGATGCCAATTTAAATTTAGCATCTGCTTTAGGTGTTACATCTGTTCGTGCAGAGTATCTTTTTGGTACACAACCAGGACTTTCTAACAGTTCAACGAGTCCAAAATATTCCTCCAAAGGCTATACAGGTGCGGGTACATCTGTTTCTGATACTTATATCCGTAATTTTCAGGGAGGTTATTTGATGTTGGTACAGGATGTCATGGATACAAAACACTCAATAATATTAAAATATGACTGGTACGACCCGAATACTAAAGTTGCAGGTACAAAAATTGGTGTTGCAGAATCGAAAACCGGAAAAGCTGATATTGCTTACTCAACTTTAGGTTTAGGTTATATGTACCGTATGAATAATAATATAAGATTGACAGCGTACTACGACCTTGTAACGAATGAGAAAACTTCCGTAAAAGGGTATTTTGAAAATGTAAACGATAATTTATTAACAATCAGACTACAATATAAATTTTAAAAAATAAACGAAAATGAAAAAACAAGTAGTATCAATTATGTTGGTTTGTGCAATGGCATTGCCAACGATGGCTCAAAAAATTAAAGGAAGTGATACCGTATTACCTTTGGCTCAGAAAGAAGCTGAAGTGTATATGAAAAAGAATAAAGCCTCAGTGTCGGTTGTTGGAGGTGGTAGTGGTGTAGGTATTGCAGCATTATTAGATGGAACAACTGAAATTGCAATGGCTTCGCGTAAAATGAAATTTGACGAGAAAGTGAAATGCCAGGAAGCTGGTAAATCAATTGTAGAGAAAGTAATTGCTTACGATGCTCTTGCGATTATTGTAAATCCAACGAATCCTGTAACTAAATTAACACGTGAGCAATTGGAAGGTATTTTTACCGGAAAAATCACTAACTGGAAACAAGTAGGTGGACAGGATCTTAAAATCGTACCTTATTCACGTGAAACCAGTTCGGGTACATATGAGTTTTTTAAAGAAGTTATTTTGAAAAACAAAAACTATGTAAAATCGATTTTAAGTATGCCTGCAACCGGCGCAATTGTTCAGTCAATCAGCCAAACTAAAGGAGCTATTGGATATATTGGTTTAGCATACGTGAATAATAAAGTGAAAGCGCTTGATGTATCGATGGATGGCGGTAAAAAGTATATCGAACCAAGTGAAGCTAATGCACTCAACAAAACTTATCCGGTAATTCGTCCTTTGTTCTTCTATTATGATAAGAAAATTGAAGCGAAAGTTAGTCCTTTTGTGAATTTTGTAATGTCAGCTGAAGGTCAAAAAATTGTACATAGTGTAGGTTATGTACCTGTTAAATTGTAATTAGAAGTAAAAATACAAACAAAAGGCTGTCGTGATTGAATGACAGCCTTTTGTATATATATCAGCTTACTTTACAATTGTAGCTTTTAAATTGTTATTCCTGATTTGAATGCCTATTTCAATTCCGGTTTTACTGAATTCAGATTTTACATAACCCATTCCAATACCGGTTTTTGTTCCGGGTATCATACAGCCCGAGGTTACTTCGCCTATTTTTTCACCTGCTGAATTTGTAATATCATAGCCATGGCGTGGAATTCCACGCTCAATCAATTCAAAACGGATTAACTTGCGGCTAACACCTTCTGCCTTTTGTTTTTCGAGTAATGCTCTGTCAATAAAATTTTTGCCTTCGGTGAATTTGGTAATCCATCCTAATCCGGCTTCAATAGGCGATGTTGTGTCGTCGATATCATTACCATACAGACAAAAGCCTTTTTCAAGCCTTAAGGTGTCACGTGCTCCAAGGCCTATTGGTTTTATATCGTATTCTTTCCCAGCTTCAAATATTGCATTCCATATTTTCTCAGCATGTTCAGGATAAAAATATAATTCAAATCCTCCTGCACCGGTATATCCTGTATTTGAAATAATTACATTGTCAACTCCTGCAAAATTCCCCGTTTTAAATGCGTAGTAAGCAATTTCGGATAAATTTACGGTGGTGAGTTTTTGAAGCAGTTCTGTAGCTTTAGGGCCTTGTACTGCTAACTGTGCCATCCAGTCCGATGCATTTTCAAGTTCAGCTCCTTCAGTATTGTTGGACACACACCAGTTCCAGTCTTTTTCAATATTTGAAGCGTTTACCACTAAAAGGTATTTGTTCTCTTCGTAATGATATACCAGTAAATCATCAACAATACCTCCATTTCCATTTGGGAAACAACTATATTGCGCTTTTCCAATCGGAAGTGCAGCCACGTCATTCGATGTTACTTTCTGTAAAAATGCTAATGCATTGGGTCCTTTCACCCAGAATTCGCCCATGTGCGATACATCAAAAACTCCTACACCTTCGCGTACAGTTATATGTTCGTTAGTAATTCCGGTTGGGTATTCAATTGGCATATTGTAACCAGCAAATTCGTGCATTTTTGCACCCAATGCTATGTGTTTATTTGTAAACGGTGTTGTTTTCATAAAATTTTGTTTCTTAGCTCTGTTTTCTAACTTCTACTTTCTAACTTTTCTGCTATTTTCACAATTACCATCATGGCTTTTTCCATTGATTGTACGGGTAAAAACTCGAACCTACCGTGGAAATTATGTCCGCCGGCAAAAATATTAGGGCAGGGAAGGCCTTCGAATGAGAGACGTGCTCCATCCGTACCTCCACGAATTGGCTTAACATTGGGTTTCACGCCCACAGCTTCCATTGCTTCGAATGCCAGATTAACTATGTGCATAACCGGTTCCACCTTTTCACGCATATTGAAATATTGATCTTTAATTTCGAGTATTGCGGTTTCGCTTCCAAACTCGGCATTTATTTTATTGACAAGATGCTGCATTTCTTTTTTTCGACGCTCAAAACGATCGCGGTCGTGGTCGCGAATTATGTAACTTAATGTCGATTGTTCGACAGTACCTTCCATACCGACCAAATGGTAAAAACCCTCATAGCCCTGTGTATGTTCGGGAGTTTCCCATCGAGGTAGCATTCCTACAAATTCCTGAGCTATGCGCATTGAATTACGCATTTTATGGTACGCATATCCTGGATGTACATTTACGCCGCTAAATGTGATTTTTGCACCGGCTGCATTGAAATTCTCATATTCCAGTTCACCTATTTCGCCACCGTCCATGGTGTAAGCCCATTCTGCTCCGAATTTTGTCACATCAAAATGATCGGCTCCCTGACCAATTTCTTCGTCGGGTGTAAATCCAATCCGGATTTTACCATGTTTAATTTCAGGATGGGAAATTAAATACTCCATAGCAGTTACAATTTCGGCTATCCCGGCTTTATCATCGGCACCTAAAAGCGTTGTACCATCGGTTACTATAATATCCTGTCCTTTGTATTGTAATATTTCGCTATACTTTTCAGTTGAAAGTATTATTGCTTTTTCTTCGTTCAGAACGATATCATTTCCATCGTAATTATGAACTATACGAGGTTTGACATGTTTAGCTGTCATGTCAGGGCTGGTATCCATATGAGATATAAAGCCTATAACAGGTACATGCTTATCGGTGTTAGCCGGTAAAGTAGCCATAATATAACCATTGTTATCCAGACTTACTTCTGCAAGTCCTATTGACTTTAATTCTTCCACCAGGTATTGTGCGAATACCATTTGCCCAGGCGTACTTGGAGTCATATTTGTGTTACTATCCGAAGTGGTTGTAAAACTCACATATTTCAGAAATCGTTCAACTATATTCATCATATTTTCATTTTAATTATAATAGCAAAAATAGCATTTTAATTTGTATAAAATTGCAATTTTCGGTTATTTTTAATGTCTTTCAATTGAAATTAAAACAAAATAAACCAGCAGGTATTTATCTGCTGGTTTATGTGTTTATTTGGTTGATATTGTTTTATTTAGCGCTTAAATGCATGTCCAGTAAAGTAATAGCCGCCATTGCTTCTACTACCGGAACTGCACGGGGCAATACACAGGGATCGTGTCGGCCACGTGCTTCCAGCTCTATTTCGTTGGAATGTATGTCCAGCGTATCTTGTTTTTTCGATATGGTGGCAACCGGTTTAAACAGAACCCTGAAATAGATATCCTGACCGTTGCTTATACCACCCTGAATACCACCTGAATTGTTGGTGCGTGTGCTTATTTTATCACCCTCTTTTACAAAAGGGTCGTTCATTTCTGAGCCTTTCATGGCTACACCTTCAAATCCTTTGCCATAATCAAAACCATGCGATGCGTTAATACTTAACATAGCTGCTGCCAGGCGGGCTTGTAATTTATCAAATATTGGCTCTCCCCAGCCTAAAGGAACTCCTTTCACAATACAACTGATGATTCCTCCTGTTGAATCGCCATCTTTCTTTAATTCATGTATATAATCAATCATTTTGTCGGCAACTTCCGTTTGAGGACAGCGTACAATGTTTGTTTCAATTTTGGACAGATCAACCTCATCCATTGAAAGTGACATCGCTATTGGTCCAACCTGCGAAGTATAAGCATTTATTGAAACACCCATTGATTTCAGGACTAATTTGGCTACCGCACCTGCAACAACGCGCCCGGCAGTTTCGCGTGCCGAACTCCGACCTCCTCCACGATGATCGCGAATTCCATATTTTTGTTGGTAGGTGTAGTCGGCATGCGATGGGCGATAAATCTCCTTTAAATGATCGTAATCCTTACTATGCTGATTCTGATTCCATATAACAAACGAAATGGGTGTGCCGGTTGTTTTTCCATCGAAAATGCCCGAAAGAAACTCCACCTTGTCATCTTCTTTTCGTGGTGTAGCTATTGAAGATTGTCCGGGTTTGCGGCGATCTAGTTCTTGTTGTATAAATGTTTCATCGAGTAATATGCCAGCAGGACAGCCATCGATAATGCCACCGATTCCCTTACCATGCGACTCGCCAAACGAAGTGAAAGTGAAAAGTTTACCTATAGTATTCGACATGAATTTGTTTTTAGTATTTATTGCAAAGATACTACTTTCTGTTAAAAACTAAAAAATGGATATGGCTTTCAGGCTATATCCATTTTTTTATTTGTTTGTGTAGTATTAGTGACAACCACATCCTGAACCACATCCGCAACCTTCGTCGCCATGTCCGTGATCGTCGCCACAGCTACCTGAACCGCAACCGCCTGAACCACAGCCACAACCGCCGCCCGTCAAAGCGTTTAGTTCTTTTTCTGTTGCTTCGCGTACTTCAAGTACCGAACCTTTAAAATGCAAGGTTTCGCCTGCCAATGGATGGTTAAGGTCAACTTTTACATGTGTGTCGCTAATGCTAACAACCTGAGCATTAATGCGGTGTCCTTCGTTGTCCATTAGAGGAACTACATTGCCTTCGAAAACCATATTAGTGTCCAGTTGTCCGTCAACTTCGAAAATTGCACGGTCCAGATCAATTACATTTTCGTCTTCGTAAGGTCCGTATGCATCGTCTACCGCAATGGTAAAGTCAAATTTATCGCCAGATGCTAATCCGAAAATATTCTCTTCGAATTTTGGTAACATCATACCTACACCATAAATAAAGCTTAATGGCTGTTCGGCAGTTGCTTTTTCCATTAATTCGAGTTCGCCTTCTGTTTCGCCGTCAACGTATAGTTCGTATTCGGCTGAAACTGATTTGTTTGCTGTAATTTTCATCTTTTTGTTTTATAATTGTTATTATTATTTTATTGATTTATGTGCACATAAAACCCGTATCAACCTATAATTGTTCATTTTAATACAAGTAGTTTTATTCTATTTCAGGTTTGTTATTTAAAATAAATAGAACACACTATTGATACTTTCCTTACCAAACGCCACTTCTGACTATTATTTTTCGAACAATCTAATACCACGTTATTGCATTGCGAGTATACCCACTGTTTTTATCCCACTTTAAATCAGACAACATGCTGGCATTTACTCCAATATGAAAGTTGTATGATTTGTATACCCCAAACGGCACCACACTGCCCGACATGCTCCAGCAGTGCAAACTTCGGGTTATATTGATTGCAGCAGAAGTAAATTGCTTGTTCTCAAAGTTATAGGTTGTACTGGTGGAGAATCGCCAATTTTTTGTAAGTTCTATACTTCCATTAAAGCTTAAGCTATGACGAAAAGCCATATTGTATTCCATTTTTTGTTTATTAAACTCGGAAGTGTTGCCATAGCTTATTGTATAGTTGATCCCAATGTTCCATGGAATATTGGTTTTTACATAACCATCAATATCTCTTTCTGCTGATGCCGGTTTATCTTCTTTCTTTTCCGGGTTATTTTCGTTCTGATTATTATTTTGAGCATCCAATCCACCTTCAGGTTTCGAATCCGTTTGCTCTTTATTTCCTTCCGGTTTTTTACCAAAGAGCTTTTTCAGCGTTTCATTATTCAGGTTCATGCTTAAGTTTGAACTTGTACCCATAAATTTAGGGAACTTACCATGATTCCAGCGTAATTCATTTATTTTAACTGGATTGCCCGAACTGTTGAGCGCATACA
>JBLIZK010000465.1:0-7772 GCA_048859825.1 Paludibacter sp. | reverse complement strand
GGTTCCACCTCTTCCCATTCCGAACAGAGAAGTTAAGCCCAATAACGTCGATGGTACTGCATAACTGTGGGAGAGTAGATAGCCGCCGTTTTTAAATGTCCCTGATTACTTTGGTAGTCAGGGACTTTTTTTGTGCTAAATTTTTATGTATTCGCTTGTGAATATGTTGGTTATCTGTTTAATTTTGAGTAATTTTGCAGTCATAATTATAAATAAATTATTCAACAAAAAAAATGAAAAACGGAAATCCTGCAGTTGTTGGTCTGGCCGGTTTTGGTATGACCACTTTCTTACTTCAATTACACAATCTTGGATTACTTCAATGGGGTCCGGTATTAGCAATGGGACTTATATTTGGTGGGTTAGCTCAATTTATAGCTGGCTTTCAGGAACAAAAAATGGGTAATAACTTTGGTTATAGTGCTTTTGTTGCCTATGGTTCTTTCTGGATTGGTCTTGCTATAATTAAATTGTGTACACACTTTGGTATTTATCCTTCTGATGGTACAGACGTTGGGTATTATCTGGTAGGTTGGACACTTTACACTGCAATTATGTTTATTGCTTCGTTCCGAATCCATACAGCTATGGTTTTTACCTTTGGCACATTACTTGTAGGCTTTATTCTGTTGGACTTAGAGCATTTCGGTTTCGAATTTTTGAAACCAGTAGCCGCTATTGAACTAATAGTTTGTGCATTCGCGGCATGGTATATGATGGCGGCCATTATTATTAATGATTTAGCCGGAAAGACTGTTCTGCCATTGGGCAATAAACTAATTAAATAAGAAATCTAGTTTATATATAAAGGATAGTTGGTTGCAACTATCCTTTTTTTTGTTTATCCTGTTTACATAATTATAACCTTATCATATAATTATAAAACTTTGATTTTTTGTATCTTTGCAGCCATCTATTTAAGAAAAGTATTAAGTGAAAAGAAATTTATTTATAGTTTTATTGTTTGTGCATATCATTTCTGTTTATTCACAACAAAGTAATTCCAATCAGAGAATTGTCAATTGGAAGATAATTGATTTCAATGGTACTGTTGATTCTGTAACGATGGATACTATGCATCTTAATTTTCAACATACATATCCAATTGACAGATATTCTATTTCGAATTCTTTTAATGGAAATATGGGTTCTCCGGTACAATCGAAAATTCTTATAGATAGATTATCTGATGATGGATTTCTCTTTTCTGCTCCTTATCTGCCTTATTTAAATAATGTAAGAAGTAATCGGTTTTATAATACTAAAATGCCTTTCAGTACAATAAAATTACTAACTGGTGGTACTAACTTCAGAGAGTCTGATCAGGTTGGGTTTTTATTTACAGCCAATGCTAATAAAAAACTTAATTTTGGTACTCTAATTGATTATATGTATGCCAGAGGTGAGTATCAGGATCAGGCCATGAAACTGTTTTCGGGTTCATTGTTCGGTTCGTATAATGGAATGAAGTATAATGCTTACGGTTCTTTGTCGATTAATTCGCTAAGCAACAGGGAAAATGGAGGTATTCAGGATGATTCATATATACTGAATCCATCATTTGGTTACGAAGAAGCTTACAATATACCTGTAAATCTTTCAGAGGATGCTCAATCATCACTAAAACAGCTTCAGTTTTATTTTACACATAACTATAGTTTGGGTTTTACGAAGGAATCCAAAGACAAGAATGATAGTATAATTTATACTTTTGTACCTGTTACACGCTTTACTCATACATTAAAATACGATAGTTATCAGAAGCGTTATTTTGAATTGACACCGAATACGGATTTTTACAAAAATACCTATTATTCGGCAACAAATGATACTTCAGCACTACAACGTTTATCTAATCGTTTAGCCTTAAATATGCCTGAAGAATTTAATAAGTTCATGCGTTTTGGTTTAACAGCTTTTGTGCATAGTGATATTGAGCGTTATGTTTTTTTGAAAGATTCTTTGGTGCGCGACTCTGTTTTGACTAACACCAGTATAGGTGGTGAGCTCTCGAAAAATTTAGGACAATTATTTACCTATAAATTCGTAGCGAATCTATCTGTTTTAGGATATAAGGCTGGCGACTTTGATTTTAGCGCGCATTTAGGAACTAAATTCCGAATCTGGAAGGATTCAATTGAAATGAGAGTTCGTGCATCTGTTAATTCATATTCTCCTGATTTCTTTTTTCGCAATTATGAATCAAATCATTTTATGTGGAATAATAATTTCTCAAAATCATTTGATACACGTCTCAGTGGACGATTTGCAATACCTACCCGCAAGCTTTGGTTTGATTTAATTATTGACAACAAAACGGATTATATATACATTGATTCAACAGCTAATCCCCGTCAGTTTTCAGGAAGCATTCAGGTGCTTACGGCCAAACTTCAGAAGGATTTTCGATTTGGAAAAGTTGGGTTTGACAATACAGTTATTTATCAGGAGAGTTTTAATGATAATATCATGCCATTACCTAGACTTACTTTGTATCACAACTTGTATTACATTGATAAGTGGTTTAATGTGCTAAATGTTCAACTTGGTTCGTATGTAAGATATCATACATCCTATTATGCACCATCCTATATGCCAGCTACAGGTTTCTTTTATAATCAGCGCACAACAAAAGTAGGCAACTATCCGGTGTTAAACCTATATGCCAATTTCTTATTAAAACGTACTCGTTTTTTCTTCGAATATAGTCACGTAAATCAGTTGTTTATGAAAGGATTGTATTACTCAATGCCAAATTATCCAATTAATCCGGCATTACTTAAAATGGGTTTAACATGGAATTTCTACGATTAAAATACTATTTAGGGTTAAAAAAACCCATGTTAAATGGCCTGATTCTGATAATCTCACTATTGGTTGTAGCTGCTGTTTTTTATTTTTTACAAATAAAAACACAGCGGGATTGGGATAAAATAGTAGAATCGGGAAGGATAAGAGCAATCTCACTGGGAACATCGGAAGGATTTTTTATTAGTAAAGATAGTGTTTATGGGTTTCAGTATGAGATGATTAAAGCTTTTGCTGATGAAAATAAACTTGAACTTGAAATAGCGGTTGGCGATAATGTTCGAATGAATATTGACAAATTAGAGAACAATGAATTTGATATAATGGCTAACATGATACCTGTGAATTCTGATTATCAGGACAAAGTGTTGTTCACTACAGCATTGCAGGAAGATGTGCAGTTTCTTGTTCAACATGTTGATAGTACATCGGATATTCTAACTCGTCAGTACCAATTAGGGGGTGATACTATCTGGTTATCAAGAAATGCGCCGGTTAGGAAGCTGATTGAAAGCCTGTCTGAACAAATTGCTGATACAATTTATCTCGTTGAATTAAAAAATTCAACCAATGAAGATGCCATTCAATTAGTAGCAGAAAAAAAAATAAAGTTCACAACATGTCCCGGTAGGTTAGTTCAAAAGATGTTGATGAAATATCCGAAATTGAATATAAGTATGCCTTTAGGGGTTAAGCAGGAATACAGTTGGGCAGTAAATGCCAATGCATCCGTATTAAGAGATAAACTAAGCGAATTTATTAGAGATTTTACAGGAAGCGATGCTTACTGGAAAATTTATAACAAATATTATAAGTAAATAGTACCATTATGCCATTAAATATACCAGCCAATCTGCCGGCAGTAAATGCACTACAAAAAGAGAATATCTTTGTAATGGATTCTGATAGAGCATCAACCCAGGAAATACGTCCTTTAAAGTTGTTGATTCTGAATTTGATGCCGATTAAAATTGCAACAGAAACAGATTTAATACGTGTGCTGTCAAATACTCCGCTACAAATTGAGATTGACTTTCTGTATATGGATACCCATACCTCAAAAAACACGCCACAGGAGCATCTCGATTCCTTTTACAAAACTTTTCAGGAGGTTGAAGAAAGTAACTACGACGGAATGATAATTACCGGTGCACCAGTAGAACATTTAGCATTTGAAGATGTAAATTATTGGCCGGAAATAACCAGGGTTTTCGATTGGGCAAAAACGCATGTTACTTCTGTTTTCTTTATTTGTTGGGCTGCTCAGGCTGGTTTGTATCATTATTATGGAATTCCAAAATATCCACTAAGTAAAAAAATGTTCGGTGTATTTGAACATAATTTACATCAACCTCAAAATCCTATTTTCAGAGGATTTGATGATGTGTTCTATGTTCCTCACAGTCGTCATACCGAAGTCAGAGCTGAAGATATCCGAAACAATCCTGCGTTAACTTTGCTGTCAGAGTCGGATGAGTCAGGTGTGTATATGGTAATGGCCAGAAATGGCAGGGAATTTTTTATTACCGGTCATTCTGAATATTCTCCTTTAACTCTTGACTCGGAATACAAAAGAGATGTTGCCAAAGGGTTGGATATTGAAATCCCTATTAATTACTATCCATCCAATAATCCGGAGTTTGACCCGGTTGTACGTTGGAGAAGTCATGCCAATTTATTGTTCACCAATTGGTTAAACTACTTTGTTTATCAGGAAACTCCTTACGATTTAAATAAAATTAGCTGATAGGAAATTATCAGCTTTGTTTTACGTTTTGTTGGAATTTCTTTTTTCGTACAATTTTTTTCTTTGTTCTGTATATCCATGTTGAATAGCGGAACAGTAGTATGGCAATAATTATAAACGTTGACTGATTAAATAGCTGCATAGAAAGCGCTACCGCAACCAGTGCTAAAATCAATAATGAGAAATTAACTAATTGGTAGAAAAACATTACTATCCGTAGTTTTTTCGACCAGATTAAAAACGCCGCTATAATATTCAATGGGTTAAGCCATAGTATATTAAAGTTGTATTTTACCAATGGATGTAAAGAGAAAAACATTAAATAGAATACTATTACACCACCAAGCCCGGTAAGCAGCAGCAGAATTGAATCAAATATAGTATTATGAGGTTTATCAAGCGTTACTTCGTAAACAGATAATAGCAGAATAAAAATCAGAATAGCACTAAAAACATAAAAAGGTTGGTCTGCAAACGACAGTTGTTCTTCAGGTGTATATATGTTTGTAACTAGCGTATTCGTTTCTAAAATCAACGGTCGTTTTGAATTTTGGTTTACATTGGAAATCTGAGCACTCATTGCTTCGTATTTAAGTACTTCAGGTAAAAACATACTCTCCAATTGAGGCATATTCCTGTCCGATTTTATTCCAAAAATGATATCAATTCCAAAACCCGGCCATGTGGATGTATTGACATAATTCTCAATTGATTGACGGAAAGTTTTAGATTCGTATGTAGATTGGAACAATATGTGTCCATCTACAGAATTTATGATCAAATCGCGGGGCCGAGTGGCGCAGTTGTCAAACACAAAATTGTATCTGTACATCCGATTCTCGGGTTTATAATTGGTCATTAATATAGAGATCAATTTCATTTTTTCTTGCTTATTAAAGTTAAGCACATGTTCCCAAACTACCGAATTCCGCTCTTTATATTCAACTAAAAAGTCTTCAGTATTGTGAACTCCAAGCATGTAATCAGTTTTGCCAGCAATGAACTTGAAATAAAAGTTCTCAGTTTGAAAACTAAACAGTCCCCAATTAAAAACTAAATCGTACTTGTTTTTATAATCGATAACTCTAAGTCCTGAATGACCGAATTTTGCATAGATTTCACTTCCGGGAGAACATGTTAATAGGCTTATTTTCAGTGAGTCGCTGAATGCAATTTCCTGACTTTTAGCAGTCAGAAAGGCAAAGCTCAGAAATATAAATAGGATGGTTTTTCTCATTTTTTGCTTAAACACGATATGATACTATCAATTAAGTTTATGCAAATGTACACATTTTTTTGTAAATATGTAGATGTTAGATAAATAGCTTCAAAAATACTTGAAATTATCCAAATGCAAAATGCCTCTCCAGATGAGGAAATTTTGCTGCTAACTGTGCGCGCAGTTTTATGGTATATTCCATGAATTTTTCATATTCTGATGTATTCGTATTCTCAGCTTTGTGATTAATTGCGTTCGAGTAATTAGTTGTCAATTCAGAATACTCTTGCGTGTTTTTGTCGAATAAATTATCTTTAAAACGTTTAAAAATATAATCAATAGCGACTGTAGAAGGGTGTAACATGTCGTCAGCATAAAACCGGTAATCCCGTAGTTCATCCAGTTGAATCTCGTACGAAGGAAAATAATAGTAGTTTGCATTGGTTTGTGTAAGCTCCTGAACTGCTTGTAATAATAAACCTTTGCTTATGTTATTTTCCGTTGCACCGTCTTTTATGTGTCGTACCGGACTAACTGCAAATATTATATTCAACCCCGGGTTGAATTGTTCCAGTTTTGCCAGTGTTTTGTGAGCTAATTCTACAATTTGCTTTGCACTTAAACGTTCACGAATGAAATCACCTGACGGGTGTTTATGGCAATTCGAAACTATTTCATTAGTTGCTTTTAATTTATAAACCCAAGCTGTGCCAAAAGTTATTATCAGGAAATTACTTGTTTTTAATTGACGATTAGCCAAGGTAAGTTTATGGTTGATTTTATCCAGACATATCTGACTGTTTTCATCTGAAAATTGTGTGCTATGCAGGTAGCTTCCCCATTTGTTTTGACGGTAAAAAAGGTCTGATTCAGTTAGTAATTTGCCGTCAATAATCATTTCAACTGATTTGAATACCGAAGCAGGATTAAACACTATTCCGGTAGGGTTTATTTGTATGTCGAAATAAATATCGGCTAATTTTTTGCCAATATTCTCAGAAAAACAAGACCCGATTGAAAGTAACCTGCTGTCTGGTTTTATTTTGAACGAAGGTGGATTTATGTCAATTTTTGTTTGGAACATTGCTTTATTTCAATGAATTGTGCTTTTCACAAAGTTAGAAAATTTAATCGATTTATTTTGTACAATACACGTTCATAAAACTGTATTGATTTTTTAGCGGCAATGTATTTTAATGTAAATTTACGTATATTAATACTTTAGCCTGCAACGCGTATTCAAAAAAATGCATCAATCTAGTATAATCATATTGTAAGCGGATTTGAAATCCGTATTAATTTTATTATTATATTAATTTAAAACGTGAGGATGTATGAAGAAAATGTTTTTATTGTTTCTGGCCCTACCGTTGTTTTGGGCTTGCGAAAACGACTCAAGTGATTATGTGAAAACATATGTTAGGATTGGCACAGTTGAGAATCCTAATCAATCAACAAGTTTCTTGTTGAAACAAGACGACAGTATAACTACAAAAGTTGTACAGAATTATGTGAATTATTATCGACCAAAGGATAAGCAAAGAGTTATTCTGCGTTATCAGATTTTGGATGAAAAACCGGATAGCTTACCTCAAAAATACGATGTGAGGGTATATGCAGTATACGAAATCCTTACCAAGGATATTTTCAAAATCACACCACAAACCGAAGATAGTATTGGTAATGAGCCAATTATAATACGAGATATGTGGGTGGCTAACGACCATTTAAATGTAGAGTTTAGCTACTATAGTTACTCAAAAACCCATTTTATTAATCTGGTGTCGGATGCTTCGAATACGTCAACCGAGAAGAAGGTGCATTTAGAATTCAGACACAACTCCAACAACGACTATCCGTATTACTATACAAATGGTATGGTTAGTTTCCGTCTGGACTCACTCAAGGTCGACGGACAAACAAAAACTGATTTCGTAGTGCATGTAAATAAGTATGGTTCATCCGGTTCAACAACAACATATGATTTTACATATAAAT
>JBLIZK010000464.1:0-2139 GCA_048859825.1 Paludibacter sp. | reverse complement strand
TTATGGATTCGTAAGCCAGAAAACGATTGAGACGCGCATCGGTTTGTGCATTTTTTATCTGATACCATACAGGATTCTCTGTAGTACTTGTCTGAGGCGCTTCGAGCGAAACGGTAGCTTTTTCAAACAGCGCCACAAGATATGTAGGTTCGGTTGCGGTAAACGTATATTCTTCCTGTGTGCTCACAATTTGTGTACCGTTGCTCCAGCCCGTAAATTTCACTTGCGAGGCTTTTACTGCACGTACTGTGACAGCACTTCCTGATGCATATCTGTTGTTGGATGTGGGTGAGGAAGTTTGAATAATGGCGCTTCCCCAGTTTACATTGGCCGACGACACATGAACAGCTACACCGTTGTTGGCTCCCGTATTTTCGTTTATAAAACACACAATATCGTAAATATAACCTCCCGAAACCTGGTCGGTAGAATTTACAGTGGTCAGTACCTTATTTGTAAGGTAAATTCGTAGCCGGGTTTTTCCTAACGAAGCCGAAGCCGGTATATCAACAGGAATGTTTACACCCGAAATTCCTTCGGTATTAAGTCCGGGAATTGTGTATTTCCCTATATTTGTTTCAAAAATTCCGTCTCTGTTCCAGTCGGCAAATGCATAGGCATAAGCTTCGGTAGTGGTTGCGCCGGTTTTGTTAGCCGAAAGCACCACTTTCATGCTTTTTCCACGCTCGCACACAAATGGCTGAAGCGAATAATTTATATAATACGAAGCGGGAGATTCGGTGATGAAATAAGAAAGAGGCTGAACAACCGACAAGCCTGTGGCAAAAGCCATATTTAAATAACAGACAGGATTTGAGCTTCCGCAGGGAACCTGATAAACCGGGTTCGATGCCGATTGATGATTCTGAAGAATTTTGCTACCAATCTGCTCGTATGGCTTTAGCTGTGCTGTCGCATTATTGCAAAACAAGTAAAGAAACATGAACGTTAAACTTGCATGTAGGTTTCTTTTCATATACAGTAATCATTATTAGACATTAATACATTTATAAGCGTCGTAAAAGTACATATAATAAATTAATTATTATATTATTGAAATTATGTTTAACGACATATTTTAATATCATGTTGTATTTATCGAATTATTTCTACTTCGGACAGAAATCTTTCTGGTCTGACCTAAAAGATTTCATTTTTTGATAGAAAGTATTCTGTTTTTACCCAAATGTATTCCGGTAATAATAGAAACATTTCTATTCCGGACTGAACGATTTCATGTTTTAGTAGAAAGGTTTTGTATTCTTATTCTGCATATTTTCATTATTTTTGTAAAAAAAAAACATCAACAATGATTAGAGAGTATTTGAAACAACCGTATCCTTTGCATGCCAATAAGTGGAGACTGATACTTTTTATTAGTATTTTTGTAGGACTTTTTATGCTTGTTTTTCAGCCTTTTGGGCTTTCGCAGGTAACCGGCGAATTCAGGTATTTGTTTTGTTTTGGATATGGTGCTGTAACAATGATAATGATGATAGTTGATATGATTGTAATTCAATATTTATTCAGAAAGCAATTTGATTATAAACAATGGACAGTACAAAAGCAACTCATTTGGCTTTGCTGGATTATTTTCAGCGTAGGACTCGGGAATTTTATTTATACTTCTGTTTTTAGTATGCATTGGAACTGGGAGGAGTTCTTCTATTTTCAATTAGTTACCCTGGCAGTTGGATTAATTCCCATATTGGTACTTACAATTATCAATCAGAACCGACGGCTCGCCGAAAATTTAAAACTGGCTAAGGAATTTAACAACAACCTTAAAAATAAATATAAAGCTGCCGGCAATGACTTGGTCGCACTGGTGGCCGAAAACGAAAAAGACAGTTTACAACTCGAATTATCAAGCCTGCTGTACATCGAATCGACCGGCAATTACATAGATATCAACTACCTCAAAGATGGAGTGCTGAAAAATACACTTCTTCGGTCGACACTTAAGCGCTCCGAACAGCAACTTGAAAAATTCAATTCGGTACTGAAATGTCACAGGGCCTTTTTGGTTAATGTGTCCTGTATTGCCGAAGTGAAAGGAAACTCGCAGGGACTCCGATTGGCTTTGAAACATACCGAAACCGAAATTCCTGTTTCGCGCAATTTTTCAAAAAGCTTAAA
>JBLIZK010000463.1:0-2665 GCA_048859825.1 Paludibacter sp. | reverse complement strand
GACGCAGCCCTTGAAACCTGGATTGCAGGAATGCTTACCGCAACAAAAGAAGGTGTAAAAGCATGGGATGTGGTGAATGAGCCAATGTCGGATTGGCCCGATCCCACAAAACTAAAAACCGGTGTGGGTAAAGCTTCAATGGCTGCCGACGAGTTTTACTGGCAGGATTATCTGGGTAAAGACTATGCTGTAAGAGCTATACAACTTGCACGTCAGTATGGTAATGCCAACGATAAACTGTTTATCAACGATTATGGCTTAGAAGGTGCTGATCAGAAAAAATGCATTGGCTTAATTGAATACATTAAATATATTGAATCAAAAGGTGTAACCGTGGATGGTATTGGTACACAAATGCACGTTACATTGGGCGAAACAACAATTGAAGGCATTCGTGCTATGTTTACAAACCTGGCAGCTACTGGTAAGCTAATCAAAGTATCGGAGCTCGATATGGGTATCAGACCGGAGGGAGCAACAGCTAATGCAAAAACAAAGGTTGTTACAAACGAGCAACATCAGCAAATGGCCGATTTCTACCAACAAATCGTTAAAGCATATTTTGAGTTAATTCCTGCTGCACAGCGTTATGGCATAACCCAATGGGCTGTAACAGATAGCCCTGACAATTCTTCATGGAGACCCGATGAACCAATTGGTTTATGGACACTTGATTTTAGTCGCAAACATGCTTTTGCAGGCTTTGCAAAAGGACTCTCTGGAAAGTAAGTAAGAGTAATTTGAACTCCCAATCGGAAGATTGGGAGTTTTTTTGTCTACTATCGATTGCTATTAGATGCATATTGTCGTTTCTGTTGATGCTACTGTGTGTGGATCAATGGAAAATCGACTATTATCCATTCTG
This sequence comes from Paludibacter sp., assembly GCA_048859825.1. Classification (GTDB taxonomy): domain Bacteria; phylum Bacteroidota; class Bacteroidia; order Bacteroidales; family Paludibacteraceae; genus Paludibacter. Next base: position 1,800 of record JBLIZK010000463.1, on the reverse strand, counting down.
ACACAGTTTGTAAAAAGATCCCAACAAAACCCGTTGGAAAAACACTAAACCAGTTAGAAAAATAACAAAGCAAGCTAGAAAAGACAAAAAAAGAGTGGCAGATATAAACCTGCCACTCTACACTAAAAAAAATAGGAGTATTAAAGCTTTATATCATTCTTTGTAGTTGCATAAAGCCCTAAAAGAGTACCTGTGAAACCTCCTGCAACATTGGTTGTTATAATGTCGGTTGATTGTGTACCACCTAGGTTTACATAATCTATTTCATTTACTGAATAATTGAAGCGGATATCGTCGCCATTACATTCAATAGCTAATTTAATAGGTTTTTTAAGTTCAATTTTAGCGCTTGAAATAACAGTCGATTTTTTTCCTTCGTTACGTTCAAGCAAAATGTAGTAGTCTTTGTCTTTTTTTGTGATACCAAACACATAGTTGTAGTTTTCTTTTTGATAACACACTAAACCAGCTAATTCGGACTCTGATTTTGGTAGATATGAAAGCTCTACTGAACTATTAAATTTTTTATGTTGAAAGCGGTGAAACAGAGTAGATGTAGGTTTAACTTCGCGTATGTTTGTGTCGAATGGTGTTATTATTAATCCTTTCTCGGTGGTTGTTACAAATTTCTCTCTCGGTCCTCTAACACCTATCCATCTGAAGTCTAATGGTGTTGATGTGAAATTATCGTTAAATGTGAAATTTCCATTTGGGAAGTAACCATTCTGACCTGTTTGGTTTACAACACCTATGGGCATTTTCAAGTTTGGTTCCATGGGGATAAGTCCATTTTCGAATACTGGATATTCTCCTGTCCAATCTACAGGAAGTATAAATGTTTCGCGTCCGGTTGTCACTCTATCTTTTTCGTTAGGGCGTATAGCTAAGAAAACGCCATAGTATTTACCATCACGTCCTTCAACCAAATCGGCGTGGCCAGCCCAATCTACTTTATTCATTCTATTGGCAGGTAAATGGCGTTGCGAAAGAATAGGGTTGCTGGCAGCAGGAATGAATGGGCCTTTGGGATTATCACTTTTAAAGATTACTTCTGAATGATTTCCACCTGTACCTCCTTCGGCGCACATCAGGTAGTATTTGCCATTTTTCTTGTACATATGAGGAGCTTCAATCCATATTGGACGTTTGCTAAGGTCAACTCCACCATTTACAATAACTTTATCGGTTCCTGCAATTACCTGATCGTTTTGTAAATCATATTCCCAAACTTTAATAACGCGATGCCCATTGTACAACTCTTGACCTCTGGCCGGGGCATCGTTGTGAACCACGTATGCTTTGCCATTATCATCAAAAAACAATGAAGGGTCAATACCTTCAAAGTTAAGTTTGTACGGATCGCTCCAGCCTTTTAATGGATCTTTTGTTTTTACAACTATATTGCCAAATCCGCCCGCAAATTGTGTTGTAATCATATAAAAAGTTTCATTATACGGGTTATATTTAATGTCTGGTGCATACACACCTGCGCTCATACCTGTATCGAATACTTTTAACTGCGACTCCCTATCGAGCACATGCCCTATTTGCTTCCAGTTAACCAAATCATTTGAATGAAAAATGGGCACACCAGGAAAAAATGCAAATGAAGAACAAACCAAATAAAAATCATCGCCTTTACGACATATAGCTGGGTCAGGATAACAACCCTGTAAAATCGGATTATGAAATTCATTTGATTTAAGTGGATAGTTTTTGTAAATCGCATCATCGCCCCGGTAACTGAAATTTGTAAACATGGGTAAATTTTTTGAATTGATTTTTTTCTGATTCAATCCC
>JBLIZK010000462.1:0-4335 GCA_048859825.1 Paludibacter sp. | reverse complement strand
AGTGTTTCGTAACCAGTTCGTCCATACGGTTACCATTCTCAAGCAATTTAAAATATTCGTCTTCACTAAAACCGGTAGCATTACCTTTATTCGTCCAACCTTCAGTAAAAGTATAATTGTGAAGCGACACACCATTCATCATTCCGGCTGGGATATTTTTCATCATCACTTCCATCCAACGATAATCATCCACATTGGGGCCACCTACCACACGATACAACCTGTTACTGCCATAATTACGTGCAAAAGTGGAGAACCGGCGGTACTGATCGGCATAAAATTCAGGTGTCATATTACCACCACAGCCCCAGTTTTCGTTTCCAACACCAAAATATTTCAGTTTCCATGGTTTTTCACGTCCGTTTTGCTGGCGTAATTTCGCCATAGGACTTTCACCATCAAAGGTCATGTATTCAACCCATTTCGACATTTCTTCGACCGTACCGCTGCCTACATTACCACAAATGTATGGCTCAGTACCAAGCACCTCGCAAAGATTCAAAAATTCGTGCGTACCAAAGGCATTGTCTTCCACCACACCACCCCAGTGTGTATTAATCATTCGTGGACGTTTTTCGCGAGGGCCAATTCCATCCATCCAATGGTATTCATCGGCAAAACAGCCTCCGGGCCAGCGCAGATTGGGAATTTGGATTTTCTTTAGTGCAGCTATCACATCATTACGCACTCCGTTGGTATTCGGTATAGTTGAGTTCTCACCCACCCATATACCACCATAAATACCGGTACCTAAATGTTCGGCAAAATGTCCGTAAATGTGTTTGCTGATAGTAACATTGCCTGAGTCGGCCTTAATTGTTGCAGTTGCTTTCTGTTGTGCCTGTGCGCCGCTGAATGCGAGCAAAACGACACATGCCAGAATCGTTTTTCTGATCAGATGTTTCATGTGATTGAAGTAATAATTTTTGGTTTAATAAGTGTAGCAAAGATACTTATTATTAACTAAACCTGAATAAACAATTTTGTAAATATGGTGGATAAAAACAGAATAAACCACAAAAAAAGAGCTGCTAATTGATTCTTAGCAGCTCCTCTTTTATAGATGATAATTGTATTAATTAAAGATTTTAAAATTCTTCACTTCCCATGTTGCCGATGACGATGTAGTACATTTATACTTAAATGCAACTTTGATTTTCTTTCCTGCAAAAGCATCAATACTAACTTCACCTGCACTTACGAATGTCCAGTTGTTTCCAGCCGGATATGTTGGAATAGCCACCTGAGTCCACGAAACACCATTATCGGAAGTCACCCACAATGTTTGTTCAGTGCGCATATTTGCCACTACGCCTTTATTTATAGTATGATCAAAAGTTAATGCTGCCGATGAAACCCCTGTTAAATCATACTCAGGTGACACTAACCAATCCTCATTTGCATTATTCACAGAATTAGCATATCCAGTCATCACAGCACCATACCCACTGGAAAATTTCCAAACCTGAGTACCCAACTTATCTATCTGAGTAAATGCACCCAAATTAGAAGCAAAGGATTCTGTATAAAGCGTATTAATTGTTACAGTACCTGTTGTACCATCTGGTAGTTCATATTTGGTTGGATTAATAATACCTGCTATTCCGGCATTTGAACTTAAGGTGCCAAAAACTTTAATCTTTGTACTCAACATTGATTTGTTTTCCTTCAAATTCACCAGACTTCTCAATGTACCACGAGGTAACTGTAAGGCAACACTTTTACTTGAATAATACACACCAACAGTATCCGATAAAATTACATTTGTTACTTGAGTACAGGTATCGGCACCCAAATAATAGGCATATTGTGTTTTGAAAGGCCACGCATATCCAACTATATACCCCTCAACCCAAGCAGAACCACCCGATTGTGCCGCCACAGCTTCACTAACATTAAATGGAACCTCTTCACTTCCCGATGCCTTGCCTTCATATACGGCAAAATTCTTAACCTCCCAAGTACCTGCAACTGATGTAGTACAAGTATACTTAAGGGCAATACGTATTTTTTTTCCGGCATACGATGATAAGTCCAGATTACCACTGCTAATAAAATCGTACGATGTATTGGTGAAATAATTCATTATATTCACCTTCGTCCAGCTTGCTGAAGCAAAATTTGCACTATCTGTATAGTTTTCCGACACCCACAAGGTTGCTTCATTGGTAGGAGTTCCAAAAAATTTACCTGCATGATCAAATGTAACATATGAGTTAACAACAGATGTCAAGTCAATCTCGGGCGAAACCAACCAATCTTCATTCGCATATCTCGAACCTACATAACCTGTCATCAACATACATCCATAGGTAGCGGAGTACTCCCATTTTTGGTCACCTAAAGTACTTACAGCAGTAAAATCGCCTTTGGAGGAACCAAAAGTATTTGAATACAAAACATTGGCACTTACCGAAGCCTCGCCCTTTTTTACCTTAAAATTATTTAATTCCCATGTACCTGCTTTTGTGGCTGATGATTTATACTTAAATGCAACATACACTTTTTTACCGGCATATTTAGTTAAACTATATTCTCCGGCCGATGGTAATGAGTTTGGCCAGGCACCCGGGTCTTTAAAAGGAGGAGTAACTACCTGTGTCCAGTTTGCCAAATTAGGATCGCCCGTGCCTGTAAAATCATCGGACACCCAAATGGTAGCATCGGCCGATGGATCGGTAAAATACCTTGCAACATGATTAAACGTAAAATGCGAAGCAGTAATCTCGCTTAAATCGATAGAAGGTGAAATAAGCCAGTCAACATTGGCAGAATAAACACTGTTTGTATAACCGGTCATTATCATATAACCCGATGAATGATACGCCCAAACTTCGTTTCCGGTTTCACTATATTGCGTAAATTTACCGATACCCAATTCAAATGATTCGGAATAAATTTCTTCTACCGTAACATCATCAGTTATAACTTTCATCAGCGATTCATCAAGATTTGAGCATGCCGAAACAGCCAAAACCAAAATAGCTGATGCTAATATTTTTATCTTATTTATCATCGTCGTTTTGTTTAATAAATTATTAATTATTACTTAAATGATATTGCTCAAAACCAGCACCTAAGTCTGATATTCTGCGCAATGTAAGTTGATAGTAAGTTTTAGTTGAACTTGCAGTTTTGTCTTTATCATTATAAAAACCTACAATTGCAGTTGTATCTCCTCTTCAATTTGATGTCGGCAATGGGTCGTTGGCAAACTTAGAATACTCACTTGTGGAAATAAATAATGAGCCTGTACCGTCCTGAATTTCGCGCGACTGTGGATATCCAACTCCATTTGTTGATGGAGCAAAAATCATTTCAGCAACCGATATGTCGGCAGCAACTCCATTGTTAGCTCCCTTTCCTGTGAAGAATGCATTTTTAATATATACCAACTTGCTATGTACCTTTACGCCTGCAGCTTTTATTTCGGCAATGGTCAATGTATCGGGTTTCACCTGTGTCAAATCCGGGAATCCATAGGCATGTATAACCTTTTTAGCAATAGGCAATGAGATACGTCCGGGTTCAGTCCTGTATATGGTAGTTTTAGTTGAAACTTTGTATTTTGATTTTGTGTAGTTGGTATACTTGTAGCCCAAAAGTGGCGATTGAGCATAATTCCCGATATACAAATCATTACAACGCACCCAGATCCTCTGACCTAAAGGATAGAAACCCGACAATCCGGCTGCATCAACAGATATTTTCAATGCACGGCCACCATTAAACGTTTCCTGTATTGTCAGATATTTATAAACATTTCCTTCAATATCAGTTGATGTTACCACACCACTTATCACCACATCGGTTGTAGATGAAATCTTATTTGTGGTAAACAATGTAGATGTATAAGTGGCTGTATCTGTATATGCATCGTATGTGGATACATTAAATTTCGTTAGCAAGCTATCAATGGCATAAGTAGTTTGCAGCGAATCGCCCATCAACTGGTCGTCCGGAATCACATCGAATTCGGTTTGTGCGCACGATGCCATGAGCAAAACTGCCATCAGCACCAATATATTATTTATTATCTTTTTCATATTTCTATCTGATTATTCCTTTTAATCCAATTAAAATCTTAAACCTACATTGAAGAACATATTAAAGCCCCAGGCATAATAGTATTTATTATCAAAACGTTTTAGCCCTGTTACGTCAATAGCACCATTATCTAATGGCAAACGGGCTTGTTGATATCCACCTGTAATTAACTTTTTATTATCCAACAGATTGTTGGCGCTTAAACTAAAGTTCAGCGAGTTACGGTTTTTAAGGTAAATTACTTTACCAATTGACATATCAAGCGTAAATCCTCCAGCCAACTTTTCC
>JBLIZK010000461.1:0-6949 GCA_048859825.1 Paludibacter sp. | reverse complement strand
AAAGATGAATGGTTTATGACTCCGCAAACTGTAAATGCTTATTACAATCCTTCTACCAATGAAATTTGCTTCCCTGCAGGAATTCTGCAATATCCTTTCTTTGATATGAAGGCGGACGATGCCTTTAATTATGGAGCGATTGGAGTGGTTATTGGGCATGAAATGACTCACGGTTTCGATGATCAGGGATGTCAGTTTGATAAAGATGGTAACCTGAAAAACTGGTGGACAGAAGACGATAAGAAGAAATTTGATTTACGTGCAAAAGTAATGGCTGACTTCTTTGATGCCATTGAAGTGGCTCCCGGTGTTCATGGAAATGGTAAATTTACTTTGGGTGAAAATATAGCTGATCATGGTGGGTTGCAGGTATCTTATCAGGCATTTAAAAAGGCTCTCAATGATAGTCCGTTAGGAGTTGCTGATGGTTTTACACCCGAGCAACGTTTCTTCCTCTCGTATGCTAATGTTTGGGCTGGAAATATCCGCCCTGAAGAGATTTTAGTGCTCACTAAGTCAGACCCTCATTCATTGGGTAAATGGCGTGTAAATGGCGCTTTACCGCATATTCAGGCATGGTATAATGCATTTAATATCGGTCAGGATGCTTCATTGTATATTCAACCTGATAAACGTGTAAGTATTTGGTAATTTTCAAATATTTTCTACAAATAAGGCAGAACCTCATCAGATTCTGCCTTATTTTTTTTTCGGTTATAAACTTTTTTTGACTGTACTATTTTTGAATAGTTTATTGATTTACCATGTTGGATGAATTCTTCATCTCTGCTGGCTTTTTTTGCAGCCTTAACAACCAATGTTGTTATGTCTGTTTTTTGTTTTCTTTTTTTCATATTAGTTAAATAATTAAATTATACTACATACTTAATCTATCATTACATTTCTTGATCCATCTTCATTTTCTTCTATTTGAATAGTCACAAAATTGTCGGGTAGGAGAGAAGCAATATTTTCTGCCCATTCAATAAAGCATATATTACCACTTTCTAAATATTCTTCTATTCCTATTTCCAAAGCATCTTCAATTTTATTTATTCGATAGCAGTCAAAATGATAAATTATTATATTGTCATCTGTTTTATACTCATTAATTATTGAAAAGGTTGGCGAATTGACTGTATCTTTTGTACCCAATTCTTTGCATATTGATTTTATAAAGGTTGTTTTGCCAACACCCATATTTCCATTAAACAAAAATATTTTATTAGCTCCCATTTGGCTGATAAAAACCCTTGCACACTCATTTATTGAATTTATCGATTCAATTTTAATATTCATTACTTTTATAAATTTTAGTTAATTTATTTCGATTTTTTACCGTTTTGTAGTGTAATATTTCAAGCCTGTATTAATGTTTTTGATTTACATTCAATTCTCAGAGGCTTTCAGAGCTATTAAAATAGTTATAAATTATTGTAGCTCTGTTATTTCCAATAATTTTTTCTAATTCCGTTTTTTCAGCCATTTTGATGCGTTTTACGCTTTTAAAATGGTCAAGTAGTTCTTTTTTGCTTTTTTCACCAATTCCTTCAATTTTATCGAGTTCTGATGCAATCTGATTTTTACTTCTTTTATCTCTGTGAAAACTAATAGCTACCCGATGAACTTCATCCTGCATTCCTGCAAAAAATTTAAACATATAGTCGGTTGCTTTTAAGCCGACAGCTCTAACCGGAAAGCCAATCAGAACTTCGTTAGTTTTATGTTTTGAATCTTTTGCTAAACCGGCTATTGGAATGTTAATTTTCAACATGTTTTCAACAACCTCTCGCATAATTGACATCTGACCTATTCCCCCGTCAGCAACAATAAGGTCGGGTAGGGGTAAATCTTCATCAATACATCTTTTATATCTTCGGTAAACCACTTCTTTCATTGATGCATAATCGTCAGGTCCTTCAACTGTTTTAATAGTAAATTTCCGATATTCTTTTTTTGCAGGTTTTCCTTTTTTATAAACAACGCATGCTGCTACCGCATCACTCCCCTGAATATTTGAGTTATCAAATATTTCTATATGTAAAGGTAGTTTTGGTAGTTGTAGTTTGTTTTTAATTTCTTCTAATAGTTGAATTTGTTTTTGTTCCGGATTTAATTTTTCGGCTTGTTTAAGTTTATCCAGTTTATATTGCTTTACGTTTTGTTCGGCCAATTCTAATAGTTTTTTTCTATCACCACGCTGAGGTACAACTGCTAATATTCCTTTAAAATCAATATTAATATGAAATGGTAGTACAATCTCTTTTGAATTACTGTTCAGTTTATCTCGAAGGTCAATTATTGCAATTGCTAAAATATCTTCTTTGTTTTCATCTATATTCTTCTTATATTCAACTGTATAGCCCTGAATAATACTTCCTTTTGATATACGTAATATATTTACAAATGCAGTGTTATCATTTTCATCGTAGCCAAATACGTCAGTATTGTCTACTATTGAATTTGCAATAATTGATTTTGCTTTAAAGTTCTCTATTAATTCATACTTTAATTTTAATTGGTGCGCTTCTTCATATTTAAATTCTTTTGCTAGGCTTTGCATTTGATTTAAAAGTATCTTGCTAATTTCATTAGCATCTCCTTCAATAATTTTTTTTATGGCATCAATGTGTTTTCTATATTCAATAATACTTTCAAAACCTTCACAAGGGCCGTTGCATTTATGAATATGATATTGAAGACAAACTTTGAATTTATTTCTTTTAATACTATCTTCTATTAGTGGTAGTTTGCATGTTCTTATTGGATATAACTGATGTATTATTTCTAATATTGAGTTTATTGTCCAGTTTGAACTATAAGGTCCGTAGTACAGCGATCCATTTTTAATTATATTTCTTGTTTTAAATATACGTGGAAAAGTTTCGTTCGTAATACATATACTCGGATATGTTTTCCCATCTTTTAGTAGAACATTGTATCTTGGCTGATATTGCTTAATTAAGTTATTTTCTAAAAGCAATGCATTTTCTTCTGTATCTACTACGATATATTTTAAGGATACGATATTTTTAACCAATACATTTGTTTTCGTATTGTCGTGCGTTTTGTTAAAGTAGGAGCTTACCCGTTTCTTTAAATTTTTCGCTTTTCCTACATATATAATTTCATTTTGTATGTTATAATATTGATATACTCCCGGTAAATCGGGTAGACTTTCAATCTGTTTTTTCAGTTCAATATTCATATTATATTGATTTGTTCCACGTGAAACGGTTTTTATTTTTTGCTTAAATGTTCCACGTGAAACCTGGTTTAACGCCCCAATAAAACTAAAAGTACATTTACGTCGCTTGGTGAAATGCCGGGTATTCTGCTTGCTTGTCCGATGTTTTCAGGATCAATTTTTGCTAATTTTTGGCGTGCTTCGGTTGATAACGACAGTCTTTCTGCGTAATTAATACGTCCTTTTAAAGGAATATATTCTAATCTTTGTAGCTTTTCGGCAATTAATTTTTCACGTTCAATGTATCCTTCGTACTTAAGAATTACCTCAACAGATTCAATAATTTCTTCTTTTCTTGATTTGATGGTTTCTATTTTTTTCTTTAAAGCGGGTACTGCCTCGGCAAGTTGGAGGATGCCAAACTGTGGTCGAAGTACTAAATCTACTAATTTGCAACCGTGTTTTAGCTCTGAAGAACTGTTTGATGCTAAAAATCCATTAATATGTGTTGGTTTAATTGAGTAGTTTCTGATAAAATCGATAAGTTTTGTTTGTTCCTCAGTTTTACTGTTCAACTGGTTTTTACGGTTTTCTTTAACCAAACCAAGTTCAATGCCCTTTTTTGTCAGGCGCATATCTGCATCATCCTGACGAAGAATTAATCTGTATTCAGCCCTTGAAGTAAACATTCTATAAGGTTCATCAACACCCTTTGTTACTAAATCATCGATTAAAACGCCTATATATGCTTCGTTTCTTTCGAGTATAAATGGTTTTCCACCATAACAATTAATGTGTGCATTAATGCCGGCTATCAATCCCTGGCCTGCTGCTTCTTCGTATCCTGTCGTTCCGTTTATCTGGCCAGCAAAAAATAAATTTTTAATTGTTTTGGTTTCCAGAGTGTGTTTTAGTTGTGTTGGGTCGAAAAAATCGTATTCTATTGCATATCCGGGTCTGAATAGTTGGGCGTTTTCAAGTCCGGGAATTGTGTGAATTGCGTTTATTTGTACGTGGAGTGGGAGAGAAGAAGAGAACCCATTCAGGTAAAATTCATTCGAGTTAACTCCTTCAGGTTCCAGAAATAGCTGATGAGATATTTTATCAGCAAATGTTACAATTTTTGTTTCAATACTGGGACAATAACGTGGTCCAATACTTTGAATTTGTCCGTTGTAAAGTGGAGAGTCTTCCAATCCTTTTCTTAATTCATCGTGAGTTTTTTCGTTAGTGTATGTTATATGGCAACTTTCTTGTTGTAATTCTCTTTTAACATCTTCTAAAAAAGAGAATTTATGAAAATCATTTTCTCCGATTTGTTCAGTTGTTTTACTAAAATCAATAGTTCTTCCGTCAATTCTGCAGGGTGTACCTGTTTTCATTCTATCGGTGGTAAAACCTGCTTCTTTCAATTGTTCTGTTATACCATATGATGCAGGTTCAGAAATACGTCCACCAGCGAGCATGTTTTTGCCAAAATGCATTAATCCTCCAAGAAAAGTTCCGGCGGTAAGGATTACTGATTTTGCTTTCATTTCAACGCCTAAGGCAGTTATTACTCCTGTTACAGTTGAGTTTTCTATTATTAGTTTTGTTACCGTATCCTGCCATAAATACAAATTCTCCGTTTCAGTCGTAGTTTTTATCCATTCCTGAATAAATCTGTGCCGGTCGCTTTGACTTCTCGGACTCCACATGGCAGGGCCTTTTGATCGGTTTAACATTCTGAATTGAATTGCCGAACGGTCGGTTACTATTCCCATTTGACCGCCTAATGCATCAATTTCACGCACTATTTGTCCCTTCGCTATTCCTCCTACAGCCGGATTACAACTCATCTGCCCGATTTTATTCATATCCATTGTCATTAATAATGTTTTTGAACCCATATTAGCAGCTGCACATGCTGCTTCATTGCCGGCATGACCAGCTCCAATTACAATAACATCGTATTTAAAATCCATTTATCAGTATGTTTTTTTATTGAAAATATTTGGTTTTCTTGAATTTGCAAAGTTACAAAATTCAATTCAATCTTATTTGTCATTTGTTTCATATCAACACATCTGTGTGTGAATAGTTTTATTAGATAATATTGTTATATTTGCGGACTTCTATTTATATGAAAATTTTACGTAATAACATTGATTTGGCCGGTAGTGTTCTGGCTGGTTATTCTTTTGTTTATAAAACTAATCTTTTAAGCAGTATATCTAAATTTGAGGATATCACTGACAAGTCTTTTTTACGTCCGCATTCATTTGAGTTTTTCCATCAACAAAATAATCTTGTTTTTATCGATTTTCGTTTTCCAAATATTCTTGCTGATTTAGCGCTGGATGTATATTTTGATTGTCGTAATTCAATTAAACAATATATTGATTTTAAATTACAATCGTCAAATGGTAGTGCAAAATTTGATAATCTAAATATTCATTCTTTATTCGAAAAGTTTTTCTATTATCTTTTCTTTTCTGATATTTCCAGTCTGCATTATTCAGTAGGAGCAATCAATACGCAAGTGATTTACAAAATAGATAATGGTAGTTCTGTAAATGAATTTAATTATCTTACTTATGATAATCAATTCGAATTATTGCTTCCTCAGTTTATTGCTCGTATTAATTTTGAGAAATGCTATATATTTAACGATGAGGTTATTCTAAATCTTGAGGTATTAGTATAAAAAAACCGGACAATTTGCCCGGTTTTTTTATACTCAAAAATTCAATTATTTCAAATCGCCTTCGGCAATTAAATATTCGGCAATTTGTACTGCGTTTAAGGCTGCTCCTTTTTTAATCTGATCGCTTACACACCAAAAAGTAATACCGTTCGGATTTGCAAGATCTTTACGGATACGACCTACGTGAACTGGATCTTTGCCAGATAAGAACAATGGCATTGGATATATTTTTTCTGAAGGATTGTCCATTACCACTACTCCCGGAGCTGATTCAAATGCGGCTTTTGCTTCAGCTACACTTACAGGATTCTCAGTTTCTACCCATACACTTTCTGAGTGTGCTCTTAAAGCAGGTACGCGTACACAGGTTGCACTTACTTCAACGTCCGAATGCATTATTTTACGCGTTTCATGATACATTTTCATTTCCTCTTTTGTATAACCATTATCGGTAAATACATCAATCTGAGGTATTAAGTTGTAAGCCAGCTGATAAGCAAACTTGTTGACCGTAACTTCCTCACCAGCAAGCACTTGTTTGTATTGAAGTTCAAGTTCGTCCATTGCAGCAGCTCCGGCACCCGATGCTGCCTGATAAGTTGATACATGCACGCGTTTAATGTGCGACAAGTTTTCTATTGCTTTCAGGGCAACTACCATTTGAATTGTAGTACAGTTTGGATTAGCAATAATACCTCTCGGACGTAATTTAGCATCTGCTGCATTTACTTCAGGAACTACCAATGGAATATCGTTGTCCATTCTGAATGCTGATGAATTATCAATCATTACACCACCAAATTTGGTGATATCCTCTGCAAATTCTTTTGAGATACTTGCGCCTGCCGATGTAAATATTATATCGAAGCCTTTGAAATCATCGCCATGCTTCAGCTCTTTTACGGTGATTTTTTCACCTTTATACTCATATACACTACCCGCACTGCGCGAAGAACCAAAAAGGCTCAATTCTGTCAATGGGAAATTGCGCTCGGCCAACACACGCAAAAATTCCTGGCCTACAGCACCACTGGCGCCTACAATTGCTACTCTCATTGTTTTTTAGTTGATGTTAG
>JBLIZK010000460.1:0-2253 GCA_048859825.1 Paludibacter sp. | reverse complement strand
ATCCTTTTGCGCAACAATAAAAATGTGATAATCTGGATAAACGGACGTCCTGCAGGTCTGAATGAAGAAAACCGGACACAGATTCTGGAGCAACTACCTGCCGAAACCATCGAAAAGGTTGAGATTATTTCCAATCCATCGGCAAAGTATAATCCCGAAGGGAGCGCGGGGGTAATAAATATTGTGCTCAAAAAATCGGCTAAAACCGGCACTTACGGTAGTGTAACCGCCGGAATAGATACCAACCCAAGTAAAAACCTGTCGGCAAATATCTTTGTTGTGAGTCCCAAATGGGAGTTTAATGTCAATGCCGGTTACCGTAACGATGTGAAAAATATGTTTTTTAACAGCGATCGTAAATCGTGGACTCCGGGAAGTGCCGACACCACCTTTCGTTACAGCCGGGATGAAGTGGTGATTGACGGAGGCGGATTTTTTGCCAGGGGAAGTGTGTTGTATCATGCTTCGAAATACGATGTTATAGGATTAAGTTTGATGGGGACTACAGCCAACAGACGTGTGACCGAGGATATTAATAATCGCCGGATAAAGACCGGAATTGCAACACTCGATTACAGGTACACGGATGCTGCGGTGGTTCGCAATTTGTTTGACGGAGCGTTGGATTATACCCGCACTTTTGAGAAGCCCGGACATGAAATAAAAGCATTTGCCGGCATTAATTACAACAAAGCCGATGGCGACAATGAAGTGATTCAGAAGGACTCCGTGAAAACACCGCAGTATTATCAATGGAGTACATCATTGTCCACCCGCACAGAAACTACTCTGCAACTGGATTATGCGTACCCTCTTACCGATAGTGTTCGACTGGAGGCTGGCTTTAAGGGTGAGTATCTGAAGCGAAGCACAAATACGTTGGCCGAAATTGGTCCCGATACGGAGCATCGGTTACCTCAGTATGAACTGAACAATCTGTTCGACGGGGTTGATAACCGGAATTCGGTTTACATCAACTTTTCAGGAAAACTGAAAAGAATCAACTGGCAGGCCGGATTGCGTGCCGAGTATAATCAACAGAAAAATAATTCAACCACTTACAATGCTCTGGGAAAGGACACCCTGACTGTGTTCGATTATAATTATCCGGGCTTATATCCGAGTGTTTTTATTGACTACCATTTGCCCGCCGATAATCAGTTGCAATTTAACTATACACGCCGGATAAACAGGCCCAAAGGGCGCATGATAAATCCTTTTATCAATATGGCCGATTCATCGAACATCGAATTTGGAAATCCGGATTTAAAGCCTGAGTTTACAAATGCCATTGAACTTAGTCATATAAAAACCTGGGATGAGCATATGTTGTCGACCGTACTGTATTACCGCACAAACGAAAATGTGATTCAATGGGTAAACTATGTGATATCAAACGGCAATTACGATACCAAATACATAACACCCGAAAACATAACGAATTCAAAATCGGCCGGAATAGAGCTGATGTCGAAAAACAGGTTGTTCAAAATGATGGATCTCACTTCAACCGTTAACCTGTTTTATAATCAGTTGGATGGTTTTGAATACGGCGGAACGCATTACGATGCCACCAGTAATCTGGCGTGGAGTGGCCGAGTTATAGCCAACCTGGCTTTGCCGGCAGACATAGCGGTTCAGGTGTCGGGGGGCTATCAGTCGCGTCGTAAAATAGCGCAGGGCGAAACATTGCCCATATGGGGGATTGATGCCGGTATACGCAAGTCGTTTTTCGATAAGCGGCTGACTGTGAATATATCGGCACGCGATATTGCCAAAACGAGGGTAAGTAAGGATATTGCCAGAGGGTATAATTTTTACGATTATTCTTTTTATCAGTTCAATGCCAGTTCGATAGGTGTTGTGTTAACGTATAACTTCGGAAAGCAAACAAAAAAATCAAATAACAAAACCAATGGAAATGAACCGAATCCGTTGGGAGGTGATTTCTAATGCTAAACCGGTTGATTTTCTGATTTGGCCACAGCCGGAATTACTCTTAAATCGGGGCTGACTTATCCGGGTATCAGTGATATTTGCGTGAAAAGGGCTATGATTGAGTCGGCCGATGTAACTTATCTGGTAGCCGATTCAACCAAAGTGGGTAAAAATTCATTTGCCAGCCTGGGAGCTATTTCATTAATTGATTCTTTAATTACCGACTCAGCCATTCAGGAAAAGGATTTGGAATGGCTTAAAATGCACGATATTCAGTTTATTATAGCCGAATAGCAATGGCTGTTCAGCTTGTAG
>JBLIZK010000459.1:0-2210 GCA_048859825.1 Paludibacter sp. | reverse complement strand
AAAAAGAAAAACTTCCTTTACTAATATGGGCTTACCCAACAGAATATAAGGATAAAAACAGTGCCGGGCAAACAACTTCGAACCCGAACGAGTTCACTTACCCCTATTACGGATCCTTTGTATACTGGGCTGCCCGTGGTTATGCCGTACTTGATGATGCCGCATTTCCTATTGTAGGCGAAGGTAATGCTGAGCCCAACGATACATTTATCGAGCAATTGACCGCAAACGCAAAAGCTGCGATAGATGCAGTAAACGCCCTTGGCTATATCAACACTAAAAAAGTAGCTGTTGGCGGACATTCATACGGAGCATTTATGACTGCAAACTTACTCACACACAGCAATCTGTTCGCTTGCGGTATTGCACGTAGCGGGGCTTATAACCGCACCCTTACTCCTTTTGGATTCCAGAGCGAACAACGCAATTATTGGGATGTGCCGGAAGTATACAACACAATGTCGCCTTTTATGCAGGCTCATAAAATGAAAACACCTATGTTACTTGTACATGGCGAAGCCGACAATAATCCGGGTACTTTTACACTACAAACCGAACGCTACTTTCAGGCACTGAAAGGACTTGGAGCGCCGGCACGTATGGTTATTTTACCAAAAGAGCAACACAGTTATGTTGCCCGCGAAAATATTCTCCATTTGCTTTGGGAACAGGATACTTTTCTGGAAAAATATCTGAAATAAAGCATTTACATCAGCCTGCAAACACAATAGTTGCAGGCTGATTTTTTACCCATATATATATTTCAGTAACTTATAAGTATATTTGCACTCTGAAATAAAAACGTATTCCAGCATAAAAATATGAATATATTTAAAGACACCGGACAGTACGCCCTGTTAATGAAGCGCGTACTTGTAAAACCTGACCGATGGAAAATGTTTTTCCGTCAATTTCCGAAAGAACTGGAAAAACTAGGACTCGAAAGTTTACCCATAGTAATAATTATATCGGTTTTTATCGGTGCAATTATGACAATTCAAACAAAGTTAAACACCGAGAACCCGCTATTACCAACTTACAGTACCGGTTTAGTAACACGCGACACCCTGCTGCTTGAGTTCTCATCTACAATACTTTGTTTGATTCTGGCTGGCAAAATCGGCTCCAATATTGCATCTGAAATTGGCACAATGCGCATTACTGAGCAAATTGACGCCCTCGAAATCATGGGAGTAAATTCGGCGAATTACCTCATTTTTCCGAAAATTACGGCTTTTGTAGTTATGATGCCTTTTTTGGTGATTTTTAGTATGGCAGTCGGGCTTGTAGGCGGATATCTGGTTGGTGTTTTTTCCGATGTAATTACCACAGCTGATTATTTGTTAGGTATTCAGTATGCATTTATACCCTATTATGTATTTTACTCGTTGGTTAAGTCACTTGTATTTGCATTTATTATTTCGTCGGTAGCGGCTTACTATGGCTATTATGCCTATGGTGGTGCACTTGATGTTGGTAAAGCCAGCACCAATGCTGTTGTTAACAGCAGTATACTTATTTTGTTTTTCAATTTGTTAATTACGAACCTTATGCTTAATAATTAACGCCATGATTGAAGTAAAAAATCTGAATAAATCCTTTGATGGAAATCATGTTTTAAAAAACATTTCGGCTACGTTCGAAAATGGTAAAACAAACATGATAATCGGCGCCAGCGGCTCGGGTAAAACCGTTTTAATGAAAAGCATTATCGGACTTCACCGCGTCGACAGTGGCCGTATTGAATATGATGGGCGAAACCTACCTGATATGCGGATGAGTGATATCCGGATGCTCCGCCGCGAAGTTGGTATGCTTTTTCAGGGCTCAGCGCTGTTTGATTCGCTTTCGGTACTCGAAAACGTACTGTATCCGCTCGAAATGTTTGCCAAAACCACGAAGGATGAAATGGTGGAACGTGCTCGTTTCTGTTTGCAGCGCGTAAGTTTACCCGAAAAATCATTTGGCCTGGCTCCTTCCGAAATTAGTGGCGGTATGCAAAAACGTGTGGCTATCGCCCGCGCCATTGCTTTGCAACCTAAATACCTGTTTTGCGACGAACCAAACTCCGGGCTCGACCCGCAAACCTCGCTGATTATCGACCAGTTGATACATGAAATTACACAGGAATTCGACATTACAACCATTATAAATTCACATGATATGAACTCGGTAATGGAAATTGGCGAAAATATTTATTATTTCAACAA
>JBLIZK010000458.1:0-5453 GCA_048859825.1 Paludibacter sp. | reverse complement strand
TATATTCTCCAATAGTTCAATATCAAAAGGATAGTTTTCAGAGTATTGACATAATAACAACCAATATTCAGTTTCCTCTGCTTCTTTTGCTGCAATTTTAAATTTATGAATAAAATCAGCTTTGCTTTCACAGTTTTGCGCTTCTCTAACGTTTGCTCCAATTGAACTTCCGCTCCTTAATAATTGATTTGCGATTGTAAACTTTCTTTTTTCTTCAAGTTTTTCAGTGAATGATATTATTCTCAGTGAAAAAGAAAAAGTCAAATCAACAATCTTATTGCCAGTAAGTTTTATTTCCATAACGACAACATCTTTTTATTGGCACATTGACATATTAATAAATTGGCACATTATCTAAGTACTTTACTCACTATTGCTTGCCTCACATAAAGCCCGTTTTGTGCCTGTTGAAAATAATACGCTTTTTCGCTTGCATCTACGTCCATGTCAATTTCAGTAACACGGGGTAGCGGGTGCAGGATTCGCAAATTGGGTTTAGAGTGTTCGAGCATTTCATTTTTAAGTGTATATACGTTTTTTACCCGTTCGTATTCCATCAAATCCTGAAAGCGTTCGCGTTGTACGCGGGTCATGTACAGAATATCGGCATCGTTGAAATTATCATGTAATTCAGTTGATTCCGTATATTTGATATTGTGTTTCTTGCAGAAAATCTTGTATTCTTCCGGCATCTTCAGCTCGTCGGGAGCAATAAATCTGAAAGTAGGGTTGAAGTGCGACATGGCCATAATCAGTGAGTGAACAGTCCGTCCGTATTTCAAATCTCCTACCAGACAGATATTCAGGTTTTCGAGCGTTCCCTGCGTTTTTAGTATAGAATACAAGTCCAGTAATGTTTGCGAGGGATGCTGGTTGGCTCCATCGCCGGCGTTTACAATTGGTACGGGCGAGATTTCAGCTGCGTATCGGGCTGCTCCTTCCAGCGGATGCCGCATCACAATGGCATCGGCATACGAACTCACCATGTGAATGGTGTCGTTGAGCGTTTCTCCTTTCGACGAGCTACTGGTAGCCGCATCCGAAAAGCCTATAATTGACCCTCCTAAACGCATTACAGCTGTTTCGAAACTGAGGCGTGTTCTGGTAGAAGGTTCAAAAAATAAGGTAGCTATAACTTTTCCATCCAGCGATTTTCTGTTTGGGTTCAATTCAAAGTCGGCTGCCGATTCGAGTATTGATAAAATTTCGTCCTTACTGTAATCTGAAATAGATACTAAACTGTTATTACTCATAAAATTGCCCTATGGTTCAAAAAATGACTTTTTTCGTGTTTTTAATTCGTTATTGTGATGAATAGTTTTAAATAAAAAAACCAATATAAACCCCACGGGATTCACATTGGTTTGTAATATTCTAAAGCCAACTGAGTTGAGCAACTATTCTGCTGGAAGTTGCTGAAAATAAATGCATATATCAAAAAAACTGTCTTCATATTTTCAGACAACAAAGATAATGAAAAGTTTGCAGAATGTAAAGTTAAAACAAGGCAAATTAACTGCTTTATGTACTATATGATTTCATTTTTTTGAATAAAAGCACGGATTTTAATTTAATAATTTATTTTGTCTATCTTTGTAGAAAATATTAGTTGAATAGCAATTAAAATTGATTTTATATCAAAATGTTAATGTTTGAAAATGCCATATTTGCATCCTTTGTACCCCAGATAATTATGTTTTTGGGTTATGTAATGTGTGTTGTGGCACCTTCTCTCTCTCAAATAGGAACAATTGAAAATCAAAATTATAGTTGCGATACGAGTGTGGCACATCATATATACGTTGTTGATGCTTCACCGTCGGCTTTTTCAGCCAATTACATTCATTTTTACGATGTAATTTCGCAAGTGGCAACTGAGACCCACAATGTGGAGTTAGCTGTTGTTTTTGCTGACGAAATTTCTACTATTCAATCTGATAATCGTATTATTTTTGGTGTAAATCTCTATTTACGTCGTTTTTCGCGCCCTCCACCTTATAGCTGCTAATTTTATTTATTAAACCCGAAATTTATTTCGGAAAGTGATTTTGCATCTCATGCATAATCCGAAGTATAATAATTATTCAATTATCAGCTATATCAATGACAAAAACAAATAATTTGTTGTTACTAATGTTTTCTGTAACAACACTTTCTGTGGCTTCTACACCCAAACAGAATACTCAAAATACCGACTCGGTTACTCTCAACGAAATAGTGGTGGAAGCATCACGAGAACAAACAAAACTAAGAAACATTTCGGGCTCTGTGGCGCTATTAACCACCAATCAGATTGATGGTTTAGGTATAAACTCTTTGACTGATGTAACTTCCACGGTTGCCAACCTTTTTATGCCCGATTATGGTTCAAAGCTGACATCTCCCATATACATTCGGGGTATTGGTTCTCGTATTAACTCTCCCTCGGTAGGCTTATATGTAGACCACGTACCTTATTTCGAAAAAGCTGCCTTTAATTTTGACTTTTTCGATGTAAGCAGGATTGAAGTGCTTCGTGGCCCTCAGGGCACTGAATACGGGCGAAATACAATGGGAGGAATTATCAATATACGCACACTCTCGCCAATGAATTATCAGGGAACTAATCTGAATATTCAGGCGGCGAGTTATGGCACCTATCTGATGAATATTTCGCACTATGCCAAACCATCCGAAAAATTTGCCTGGTCGTTGGCATTGAATTACCGCCATAATGATGGTTTTTTTACCAACGTTTCTTTAAATGAAAAAGTAGATATGCTTGATTCTTATGGATTAAGAAATAGGCTTATCTGGCATGTAAATGAGCGTTTTTCGATTGAAAACATCATGAGTTACGAAAATAGCAGGCAGGGTGGATATCCTTACGCCGTATATTATCCAGCTAAAGATTCAGTTGCAAACATCAACTATAATCAGAAAAGTGGCTATAATCGTAATCTTTTATCAGACGCTTTTTTATTAAAATACAAAGGAAGTAATTTTGACTTAACAGCCACAAGTGCATATCAATATCTGGATGATAATCAGTATCTTGATCAGGATTTGAGCATAGATTCAATATTTTTTGCAGTTCAAAAACAGAAACAAAATATGGCATCGCAGGAACTGATTCTGCAAACTAAGAAAAACAGCCAGTTTTCGTGGTTGATGGGAGCTTATGGTTATGTGCAACAGTTTAACACTGAAGTTAATGTGGATACTTACACAAAAAAAACAGAGATTGTTAAGAACTATAACCATACAATTAGCGGATTAGCCTTGTTTCAACAAACTACAATTAATGATTTTCCGGTGAAAAATTTGTCGGTTACAGTAGGTGTTCGTGTGGATTCAGAAAATGATAAGCTGGCATATAAATACAATTTGGCAACTCAAGGTGTTAATAAGCTCATGGCAGATACTACTTATAAATCGCTCAAATCTTTGCAAATTCTGCCTAAAATATCTTTAAATTACACATTTAAAAATTTAAATATATATTCTATTATATCAAGAGGTTACAAAACAGGTGGATTCAATTCTACATTCGAACGACCTGAGGATTTAACATTCGACCCGGAATATAGCTGGAATTACGAAATAGGAGCAAAAGCAGCACTTTTCAATAATCTGCTTTTTACCGAAACATCGTTGTTTTATATTGATTGGGAGAACCAACAGATTTATCAAAAAACGCCATCAGGACAGGGTAGTATGTTGAAAAATGCCGGGAAATCTGTAAGTAAAGGATTTGAATTAAGTGCAAACACGGCTAACATTGGCGGTTTTGAATTAATGGCTAACTATGGCTTTACATTTGCCAAATTCTCAGAGAATGTTCTTAGTTCAACTGCTGATTATAGTGGCAACTTTATTCCGTATGTGCCACGTCACACTGTTTCAGGTCAGTTGCGTAAAACTATTGATTTTCAAGGTTATTATTTCATTGATAGATTGATTTTTAGTGTAATGTATAAAGGTGTCGGAGATATTTACTGGAACGATACCAATCTTGCCAAACAGGATTATTATGGTACTTTTGATGGCCGTATAAGTTTCATTCGCAAAAATATACAACTTGATTTATGGGGATCAAACCTCACGAATACAAAATATAATTCGTTTTACTTTGAGTCGCTTGGTAAAAGCTTCGTGCAAACTGCAAAACCAATGCAGGTTGGTGTAAAATTAGCATTAAAATTCTGATAATATGAGTGATAAAAACTGGCCAAAATTTCCTGTACTTTTTAGTTTGTACATAGCACAGTCTATCCCAATGAGTTTTTTCTCAACGGTAGTACCAATTATTATGCGTCAGGAGAATTTTTCGCTATCGTCAATAGGTATGTTACAATTAGTGAAGCTACCATGGATTCTTAAATTTCTGTGGGCTCCTGTAGTGGATAACAAAGCACGAAGTACCAAAGACTTAAAGCGCTGGATATTTATTTCAGAACTGTTTTATGCACTTATCATTTTTGCAGTGGCATTTCTGAGTCTCGAAACCGATTTTAAACTCATTGTATTTCTGGTAGTAATTGCATTTTTAGCTTCAGGTACACAGGATATTGCGGTGGATATTTATGCTATACTTTCTCTTAAAAAGTCCGAGCGTAGTATAGGTAACAGTATGCAGTCGGGTGGGAGCTTTGTAGGTTCGTTTTTTGGTACCGGAGTGCTACTGGTGGCTTATCACTATTGGGGTTGGACCAATGTGTTATTTCTGCTGGCTGCTTTTGTGGTGGTGGCAATCATCCCTTTGTTTTTGTACAAAAGGGAGTTGCCGGCTCCGAATATTACCAAGGAAAATGTAACCTTACGCGATATTTTGTCGTTTTTCGGACAAAAAGGAAAAATCCGACACATAGTTTTGTTATTATTCTACTACTCAGGAATAATTGGAATACTTACCATGCTTAAACCTTATCTGGTCGATTTGGGCTACGATGTTAAACAAATAGCCTTTATGTCAGGCATTTTTGGTACATTAACAGCTGCTGTATCAACACTTGTAGGTGGATTTGTAATGCGCTTTATCGGTCGACGAACTTCCTTGTTTTTATTCCTGACAATCAGTGTTATTGCTGCGTCTTACTTTCTGTATTTATCCGGAATTACACCTACAATAACGCAGCTTTACATTGCAATTGGTATGGTGTGGTGTGCATACGGTTTTTCTACAGTTGGAATTTATACAATTTCGATGGACGCAGTTCGTCCCGGACGAGAAGGTACCGATTTTACAATTCAAATAGTAATAACACACCTCGGAAGTCTGCTAATGGCAACTGCCAGTGGAAAGGTAGCGCATGAACTGGATTATAAGGGCTTATTTGCTGGCGAAATAGCAATGTCGTTGCTGGTTTATCTGATTTTAATTTTTGTTTTTACACATAAGAAATCTGTCAACTGATTAATAAATGAAAATCCGGACTGCACTTTTTCAAAAATATAATCAGATCGGAAGAGCA
>JBLIZK010000457.1:0-3391 GCA_048859825.1 Paludibacter sp. | reverse complement strand
TTTCCGCTTTCGGGATTAGCTACAGCCTATTTTCAGGCAGGTAAAAATGTAGCCCGGAAGGAGATGAAAGGTACGATAGCTGCTTTGAAACTCAACTACAAATTTTCAAAATTCCTTACAGCCAGTGTGGGTACCGATTATTTCTCGGGCGACGATAATGGCACTACCGATGGCGAAGTGAAAAACTTTCGGAAACTATGTGGTTCCGACCATACATTTAACGGATACATGGATTATTGGAACACACCGCTTACTACCGGCTTGTTGGATTATTACGGTTTTGTAATCGGTCAGATATCAAAGGATCTGTGTATGGAGGGAAGCTTTCATGTTTTTTCGACAGAATATGCCGGAAAAAATAAAAAGAACATTGCTTACGGGAAAAACATAGGGTCGGAATTTGATTTATTGCTGAATTACAAACTAAACAGCTGGGTGAGCATACAGGGTGGTTACTGCCGGTATTTTACGAACAACAATACTTTGATAGCAAAAGATATGGTTACAACAGCCAATGCCTACCCTGAAATTCGTTCGCCACAATGGGCGTACGTGATGTTTACAATTAAACCAACTTTTTTTAAAACTGCCCCCTAATCCCCCATAGGGGACTTTAAGAACGCAGTTTCAAAAAAAATAAATCCAAATCAAATCCTCTGAAGTCCACCTGTGGGGGATTAGGGGACTTAAATAACAAGTTATGAAAAGAATAATATTAATAATTGCTATTGCAATAACAGTAATAAGCGTATCGGCGCAAAAAGTAAATGTGGCAGCGGCTGCCAACCTTCGGTATGTGCTCGAAGAAATAAAAACCGCTTATGTAAAGCAAAACCCAAAGGCCAAAGTGAATCTTACATTTGGTGCCTCTGGAACTTTGGTGCAACAAATCAGCAATGGTGCGGCTTTCGATTTTTTTATGGCTGCCGACAACGAATTTCCGCTTAAGCTAAAAGATAAAAAACTTACTACCGGTGCTATTAGCGTGTATGCCTATGGTAAACTGGTTTTGTATAGCACAACATTGCCGGTAGATAAAAAGGGCCTTAATGTGCTCAATGATGTATCAGTTAAGAAAATTGCCATTGCCAATCCGGCTACTGCACCTTATGGCGACAGAGCTATGGCACTGATGAAAGCGTTAAAATCTGATGGAGCATTGAAAGAAAAAATTGTTATTGCCGAAAACATATCGGCAGCCGCACAATATGCTTTTACAGGCAATACCGAACTGGGTTTTGTGGCACTCTCGCTGGCATTAGCCCCGGAGATGGCTGGTAAAGGCCACTATTATGTTATTCCACAAAAAATGTACGAACCCATTGCACAGGCTTGTGTATTGATAAAAAGGTCGACCGTAAACACCGAAGCGGCAAAATTTCAGAAGTTTGTGCTTTCGCCGGCTAACAAAGCTATTTGGGAAAAATACGGATATGAGAAGAGGTGAGTAGTTTGTAGTTAATAGTTAGCAGTTAATAGTTAGCAGTTAATAGTTAGCAGTTAGCAGTTAATAGTTAGCAGTTTGCAGTTAATAGTGAGTAGTTTGCAGTTAATAGTTTGCAGTGAAGAAGTTTTAAGCAACTAAGTCTAATGTCTTGAATCTCTGCTCTTGACTCTTGACTCTTTGCTCTTTGTTCCTTGTTCTTTGCTCTTTGTTCTTTGTTCTTTGTTCTTGACTCTAAAAAAGACAAATATGTTTGATTCTGATTTTATAAATACACTGCTCCTTACCGGAAAACTGGCCGGATGGACTACACTGATACTTTTTGTAACAGGATTACCCATTGCATACCTATTGGCATACAAGCGGTTTTGGCTGAAATCAATGGTGGAGGCGCTCATTAGTATGCCCATGGTGTTGCCGCCCACTGTGCTTGGTTTTTACATGCTGGTGGCTTATAGTCCGCAACATGCCTTTGGCGGTTTTCTTGAAAAGTACTTCGACCTTCGTTTGGCATTCAGTTTCGAAGGTGTGTTGCTGGCAAGTGTGGTGTTTAGTCTTCCGTTTATGATACAGCCATTGCAAAACGGCTTTATGGCCATACCCGCAAGTTTGCGCGAAGCCTCGTATACGCTAGGGAAGTCTGAGTTTACTACATTTATCCGTGTGCTTATCCCCAATATGATTCCGGGCATTGTTACGGCGCTGGCCATGACTTTTGCGCATTGCATAGGCGAATTTGGTGTGGTAATAATGGTTGGTGGCAACATGCCCGGCGAAACGCGCGTGGCAAGTATAGCCATTTACGATGAAGTTCAGGCAATGAATTACGATATGGCTAATCAATATTCGTTCGTGCTGTTTATTATTTCGCTGCTTATACTGACATTGGTTTATAGTTACCCCCGGCCCCTAAAGGGGAGTAAGAATTATTAATGTTGATTATTAAAAAAAATGTGATGTATGATTTTACTAAAAAAAATAATTAACAAAACTAACTTCAGTTCTCCTTTAGGGCTAATGGATGAATTTGGAGCCGGGGGTAGTGTTTTAAGCATTCATATCGAACGCTCCATGCTTACTTCAGAAGGTAAAAGCCTGCTGAAAGTCGATTTGGAAATAGCCAAAAACGAATTACTTTGTTTGTTCGGGCATTCAGGAGCGGGAAAAACCACTCTGCTGCGTATATTGGCGGGCCTGGTAACTCCCGATAGGGGATATATTTCGTTTAACGGACAGGTTTGGTACGATTCGGCTAAAAAGATAAACTTACCGCCACAGCTGCGCAATGTGGGTTATATGTTTCAGGATTACGCCCTTTTCCCTAATATGTCGGTACGTAAAAACATTGAATTTGCCCAAAAAGTTAAAAATGCCGGGGAAGTGGATAATTTACTTTCGCACTTTGGGTTGGAAGTTTTGCAAAAACAATATCCGGCACGACTTTCGGGAGGGCAAAAGCAACGGGTGGCGCTGGCACGTGCGTTGGCTGCAAAGCCTAACCTGCTGTTGCTCGACGAACCTTTGTCGGCACTCGATTACGAAATGCGCCTTAATTTGCAGGACGAGATTCTGAAAGCACACCATCTGCTTAACTCACAAACTCTTTTGGTTAGTCACGATAAAGACGAAGTTTTCAAACTGGCCGATACGGTGGTGATGTTACGCAATGGAGCAATTACAGCCAATGGTAAACCATCAGTGGTGTTTGAAAATTTATCAACAAAATCAGGAATTTAAACAACATCTGTTCACCAAACCCGATAAATGTGCCACCAGTCGTGTCCACCTTCGGCGTTTGCCAGGGTTGTTTTTACAAAATCGATAGTTGTATTAATCAGTTGATTGTTTGTTGTCATTTTCGTTTATAATATACATTCGTTATAGCGAACCGTTTTTTCATTTTTACAAATATAATAATTGTATCTGAACATAGCTTTATTACTTTTG
>JBLIZK010000456.1:0-2479 GCA_048859825.1 Paludibacter sp. | reverse complement strand
GATTTTGTTGAACTACCTTCGCAAATCATGGAAAACTGGTGTTTTGAACCACAGGTAATGAAAACATATGCCAAGCATTACAAAACGGGAGCTCTTATTCCCGATTCGTTAATTACAAAAATTCAGAATGCCGGTACCTTTAATCAGGGATTTGTGATGACTGAATTGTTGTCAGCTGCATTACTTGATATGGATTACCATAGCCTTACAGATACAACTGCATTTGATGTGAATGCATTCGAAAAAGCTTCGTTAGATAAAATCGGTATGATTCCTGAGATTATTGTACGATACAGAAGCACTTATTTTAACCATGTAATGGGTGGTGGATATTCTGCAGGTTACTACAGCTACACATGGGCCGAGGTGCTCGATGCTGATGCTTATCAATCGTTTGTAGAAACAGGCGACATTTACAACAAGGAACGTGCTACCGCTTTCCGTAAAAACATACTTGAGAAAGGCGATTCGGAAGATCCGATGGTACTATATAAGAAATTCCGTGGAAAAGACCCGAATCCGGATGCTTTACTCCGCAAACGAGGATTGAAATAAAAACAAAAAAAGTGACCTGATTAATGATCAGGTCACTTTTTTTATACAAAACAATTAAATGCGTGCTTTGATGGCAGCCGATTCAGCTTCGAAACCAGGCTTATCAAGTAATGCAAACATATTTTTCTTGTATGCTTCTACTCCGGGTTGGTCAAAAGGATTCACCCCAAGCACATAACCACTTATACCACAGGCCTTTTCGAAGAAGTATAATAGTTGTCCCAAATAAAATTCATTCAGTTTTGGCAACTCAATTTTCAAATTAGGTACTCCACCATCGATATGAGCAATCATAGTTCCTAACTCGGCCATTTTATTAACTTCGTCAACACGTTTTCCGGCAAGGAAGTTCAGACCATCAAGGTTAGCATCGTCCGATGGTACTTTCACGACATGATTCGACTCATTTACAGAAATAACTGTTTCGAAAATTGTACGCTCACCTTCCTGTATCCACTGACCCATTGAATGTAAATCGGTTGTAAAATCAACAGCTGCAGGGAAAATACCTAAATTATCTTTTCCTTCACTTTCGCCATACAACTGTTTCCACCATTCCGATACATAGTGTAATTTGGGGTGGAAATTCACCAGAATTTCTATTTTTTTACCCGATTTATACAGTTCATTTCTTACTGCCGCATAAATGGCAGCCGGATTTTCTTCAAAAGCAGTTTCAGTTCCACAAATAGTTTCCATCGAAACTGCACCAGTTACAAACTGACGGATATCGAAACCAGCCACAGCAATTGGCAATAAACCAACCGGCGACAATACAGAATAACGTCCACCGATGTTATCTTCAATCACATAGGTTTTGTATCCTTCCTGAGTTGCAAGCGTACGTAAAGCCCCACGCGATTTGTCGGTTACTGCAACAATAAGTTTTTGAGCTGCCTCTTTACCCTGTTGCTCTTCAAGTTGTGTTTTAAGCAAACGGAAAGCAAGTGCAGGTTCGGTAGTAGTTCCCGATTTTGAAATAGAGACAATACCGAATTTTTTGTTTTTAAGCAATTGTTGCAATTCAAATAAATAATCTTCACCAATGTTTTGTCCGGCATATACTATTACCGGCGATTTACGCTCGGTAAGCAACCAGTCGAAACTATTCGATAGAGCATCGATAACCGCCTTTGCACCTAAATAGCTACCTCCAATACCTACTACTACCACTACTTCGCAGTTTTCGCGAAGTATACGGGCTGTATTTTCAATATCAACCAGGTGAGCTTCGTCAATTGAACCCGGCAGGTTTAACCAACCCAGGAAATCACTTCCTTTTCCGGTTCCGTTGTGCAAATCGGCATTTGCTTTTGCGACAGTATCTTTATAAGCTGCTACTGCTTGTTCCGACACAAAACCAAAAGCTTTGTCAATTGTTAGTTTAATGTTTTGCATAAAAATTTATAGTTTGATGTAATTTGATGTTATCAAAAAAAAACTTCATTAAAAAGGCAAATCACTACCTTCGCCAGCCGATGGAGCTCCGTTAAATGCAGGAGCCGACACAACCGACTGAGGGCCTGATGCAGCTTGTGCTCCGTTTTTATCAATTTTCCACGCACGTACAGTTGTATACCATCGACCGTTGTACTCACGACTTTCTATATCAAAACTTACTGTAACAAGTTCATCAATTGCCAACGGGAACTGATCTATTTTATCGTTAAACAAGTTAAAACATACTTTTTTCGGATATTGATCACCTGTTTCCAATACATAATCCTGCGAACGCCACATTCCGTTTTTTCCTTGTCCGGTTGCCTGAGGCAATACGGCAATAATTTTTCCTGAGATTTCCATATCTTTTTTTGTTATTTATTTTGGGTAGCAAAGATAATCAAGAATAAACGAAGTTCAACCAACTTTTTCTAAATTTATAAGTCCTGTAAATGGCTTTGTTTTGATAATTATCCTGTTAAAT
>JBLIZK010000455.1:0-4067 GCA_048859825.1 Paludibacter sp. | reverse complement strand
TGCGCAGTGGTTCAAGTGCCCGGGTAATTATCCCTTCGCTTATAACAGCCGCTGTAGTTATTCCGCAAAGTGCCACATTTGCACAACAGGATAAAGTACTGGCGTTTAAAGTTCAGGGCGATTCGGTAGTACAAAAAGTATTGACGGTAAAAGCTACACCCGATGGTTTAAGCTATGTTGTGACTGATGGATTATCGGTTGGAGAAAAAATAGTTAGCGAAGGAGTATCGTCGTTAACCAACGGCCAGAAAATTAAAGAACAGAAGTAAAATAGGTAGTTACAAGTTACGAGTTACAAGTTACGAGTATTATTCTCTGAATTTTATTTTTAGAACAACATTTAGTAATTATTGAAGTCGTTTTGACTTTTCCTGACACAATCCCGATAACGATCGGGACACATAGAAAACACCGATATAAATATCAACGAAGGACCACAATAGCTAAAAATATCTTCGATATTTTTGAACTATGTGTACTTTCTTCTTAAAATAAGTACTTATGTGTACTATGTGTCGAAAGTCGAGATAACTTTATTTTTAATATCAAATCAAACAAAAGAAAATGCTAAAAACTTTTATAGAAAGACCCGTTTTATCAACGGTTATTTCCATCCTTTTTGTTGTGCTGGGAATCATTGGGATTGTTACATTGCCTATTGAGCAATATCCCAACATTGCACCGCCCACAGTAAGGGTTTCGACAAACTACAGCGGCGCCAGTGCCGATGCTGTGCTGAAAAGTGTGATTGTTCCGCTGGAGGAGCAAATTAACGGGGTAGAAGGAATGACCTATATGACTTCTACTGCTTCCAACGGAGGCTCGGCTTCCATCAATGTGTATTTTAAACAGGGCATGAATCCGGACATGGCTGCCGTTAACGTACAAAACCGTGTGGCGCAGGCTAACGCACTGTTACCTTCGGAAGTTACCCGTAACGGGGTTACTGTACAAAAACAGCAAAGCAGTAATGTGTTAATGATTATGATCAAATCAACCAATCCTGATTACGATGCCAAGTTTATTCAGAATTATGCCAATATCAATATTCTGCCACAAATTAAGCGTGTAATGGGTGTGGGCGATGCTATGGTGTATGGAGCCAAGGACTACAGCATGCGTGTTTGGCTTAAACCCGACCTGATGAAGTCGTACAACATAACGCCTACCGAAGTTATAGCTGCTTTACAGGATCAGAATATCGAGGCAGCTCCCGGTGAGTTGGGCGCTAACAGCAATCAGTCGTTTCAGTATGCGTTGAAATATACAGGGCGTTTAAAGAATAGTGAGGAATTTTCGAATATTGTTATTCGCTCAAAAAATGCCCAAACTCTACGCCTGAGAGATGTGGCTACTGTTGAACTGGGCGCTCAGAGTTATTCGGTATTTACCAAAAACGATAATTCGGATGCTGTAGTGATGGCTATCAGTCAAACAGTAGGTTCAAATGCACAGGACATTATCAGCGAAGTAAAAAGTGTGATGGAAAGGGAATCGAAAAAGTTTCCTACAGGCATGGTGTACGAATATCAGACCGATGCCAGCGAATTCCTGAATGCCTCTATCAAAAAGGTGCTTCATACGCTGGTCGAAGCATTTATTCTCGTTTTCATTGTAGTGTTTTTGTTCCTTCAAAATTTCAGGGCTACACTTATTCCGGCCATTGCAGTACCTGTGGCCATTATTGGTACATTCTTCTTTCTCATGCTTTTTGGATTTTCCATCAACCTGCTTACGCTCTTTGCACTGGTGCTGGCCATTGGTATTGTGGTGGACGATGCTATTGTAGTAGTGGAAGCTGTGCATGCTAAAATGGATTCGGGCGTGACGAATGCCAAAGAAGCATCCATATCGGCTATGACTGAAATAGCGCCTGCCATTATCTCTATTACACTGGTTATGGCTGCGGTATTTGTACCTGTAAGCTTTATCGGTGGTACCTCGGGAGTATTCTATAAACAATTCGGACTTACTCTTTCGGTTGCTATTCTGATATCAGCAGTCAATGCACTTACACTGAGTCCAGCATTATGTGCTATTTTCCTTAAATCTGAACATAATCCTGATTTACACGATAAAAATCTTTTACGTCGGTTTTATTATTATTTCAATCTGGCTTTTGCTGCTCTCACGGCTAAGTATAAAAAAACACTGGAGTTTTTGGGTAAGAAAAAGCACCGTTGGATAACAGCTGCTATCATTCTGGTATTTTCGGCCATTTTAGGTCTTACCATGAAAATGATTCCATCGGGCTTTGTGCCTAACGAAGACAGCGGTAACGTAATGGGAATGATAACACTGGCTCCGGGAGCTTCGCTGGAACGCACTGCTGAAATTGTGAAACAAGCTACTGAGATTACCGAATCTATTCCGCATGTGCGCAGCACTACCAGCCTTACAGGTATCAACTTTTTAAGTGGCTCTGGTAGTTCGTATGGTTCTTTAATTATCAAAATGGATCCGTGGGACGAGCGCGATATTACTTCGTCCGAAGTAGTTGCCATGCTGAAACAACGCACCGATTCTATCCGCGATGCTAAGTTTATGTTCTTCGGAACCCCTACCCTTCAGGGCTTTGGTATGAGTAGTGGTGTGGATCTCAAAATGCAGGACAAAACCGGTGGCGACATCAATAAGTTTTATGGCGTTACTACTACTTTTCTGGATGAACTTCGTAAACGTCCTGAAGTAATGATGGTGATGAGTAACTTCGATCCACGTTTTCCTCAAAAACAAATTGAAGCAAATATTCCCAAGATTAAAGATGCCGGATTAACTTTAAGCGAAGTTATGACTACCCTGCAAGCTTATATTGGCAGTATGTATGTATCGAACTTTAATTCGTACGGCAAACAATATCGCGTGGTAGTGCAGGCCGCTCCTGAGTACAGGTCCAAACTGGAGAATCTGAACGGACTTACAATTAAAGCATCGAACGGAGTAATGACACCCATCACTGAATTTGTTACCATCAGAGATGTAACAGGGCCTCAGGCGCTTACACGTTTCAACCTCTTTACCTCAATGGACGTAACAGTGATTCCTAATTTCATGAAAGGATACACTACCAGTGATGTATTGACGGCTTTGAAAGAAATTGAATTACCCGATGGTTATGCTTACGACTTTGGAGGTATGACCCGCGAAGAAGCCAACAGCAGCAATCAAACAATTCTGATATTTTTACTTTGTATCATTTTTGTATATCTCTTGCTGGCAGCTCTTTACGAAAGTTATATCCTGCCGCTGGCTGTTATTCTTTCATTACCTATCGGTTTGGCCGGTGTGTTCATGTTTATCTTTGTGGGTATGATGAATGGAAGTGGTATTATCAATAATATCTATGTGCAAATATCGCTTATCATGCTTATTGGCTTGCTGGCTAAAAATGCCATTTTGATTGTGGAGTACGCTTTGCAACGTCGTCAACAGGGCATGAGCATTGTAAAAGCAGCGGTCGAAGGTGCCACAGCCCGTCTGCGTCCTATCCTAATGACTTCCTTTGCATTTATCTTCGGACTGCTGCCTTTGGCTTTGGCTACCGGTGCGGGTGCTGTAGGTAATAAATCAATTGGTATTAGTGCCATTGGTGGTATGTTGGTAGGTACAGTGCTGGGCGTATTGGTAATTCCATCGTTGTTTATCATTTTCCAGAACCTCCACGAGCGTTTCAGCAAAACTAAGATTGTGACCATCGACGAGCATCAGACTAAATAATTTTAATGACTAACCGGAAATTATATCAGCAATGATTGATATAATTTCCGGTATTAAACAGATAAATAATATGAACATAAAACATCATACTATCACCATTCGGATTTTGCTGACAACGATCATTGTTGCAGGATTTGTGTCGTGCAGAAGCTATAAGTCGCTTACACAGGTTAACAAACCTGATGTAAATACATTGGTGCGCGAAGGTTCGCAAAACAATACAGATACGATAAAGCTCTCATCCATTCCATGGAAAACCTATTTCTCTGATGAGAAACTTCAAAAACTTATTTCGGAAGGTCTCGATAACGGATACAATATGAAAGTGGCGCTTGCACGCATACAACAGG
>JBLIZK010000454.1:0-2978 GCA_048859825.1 Paludibacter sp. | reverse complement strand
CTATGGGCTGGATATTGTTACGCCCTCTCAAGATGGTGTTGAAAAAACCTTTGGTTGGAACGAGTTGGACCTTCTGCCTTCGATAGATGTAATAATCCATCTGGCAGGTAAGGCACACGATACAAAAAATCAGACTATTGCTGATATTTATTACGAAATAAATACGGGTTTAACTCAGAAAATATACGATTTTTACAGATCTTCATCAGCTACGAAATTTATATTTTTCAGTTCTGTGAAGGCTGCTGCTGATAGCGTGGATGGAGTTTTGACTGAAGATGTTGTACCGATGCCGATTGGCCCGTACGGAGAGAGTAAAATTATGGCTGAGAAGTATATATTATCAAATTTGACTGCCGTACCGGATAAAAAAGTATATATTTTTCGCCCGGCAATGATACATGGACCCGGCAATAAGGGCAACCTTAATTTGCTTTACAATGTGGTATCGAAAGGTATTCCTTATCCGTTGGGTGCTTTCGAAAATAAACGCTCGTTTTGCTCAATTGATAATCTGTCGTTTATCATTCATAAAATGCTCGAAACAACAGTCGATTCAGGCATCTATAATATCTGTGACGATCAAACAGTCTCGACAAATGAACTGATAGCTGTAATATGTGATGTTATGAATAAACCCAAACGAATATGGAGCGTAAACCGGAAAATGATTGAAGTTAGTGCCGCAATTGGAAGTGTTCTTCATTTACCGTTTAATTCCCATAACTTAAAGAAACTTACTGAAAACTATATAGTGTCAAATCAGAAAATGAAGAAGGTTTTAGGAATTGATGAGTTGCCAGTGAGTGCTATGGATGGATTACGGGAAACAATTTCAAATTTTAAACAGTGAGATT
Organism: Paludibacter sp.; assembly: GCA_048859825.1. Lineage (GTDB taxonomy): Bacteria > Bacteroidota > Bacteroidia > Bacteroidales > Paludibacteraceae > Paludibacter. Next base: position 2,121 of record JBLIZK010000454.1, on the reverse strand, counting down.
ATTGGTTGTATTGAAAACATTCAAAAAGATTTGCCAGATATACCAATAATTGGTAAGTTTGCAAAAAAAATAGTGTTATGAACAGAAATACATCCATATCATTAGGTAGCTATTTTGATAATTTTATTCAAGGAAGAATAAGTCAGGGTCGGTATAAAAATGCAAGTGAAGTTGTACGTGCAGGCTTACGGTTATTGGAAGAAGAAGAAAATAAAACACTGGCTTTAAAAGAAGCAATTAAAATTGGTGAAGAAAGTGGTTTAGCGTCTGATTTTGAGTCAATATCTCATCTGGAAAAAATTAAAAAAATACGGAATCTAAATGTTGAGTTATGAGCTAACTCTGAAAGCTGTTGATGACCTGACTGAAATCTGGAATTATACATGTGACGTTTGGTCTGAGAAACAGGCAGATATATACTATGAATTGTTGGTTGATAGTTTTAATGAGTTAACTAAAAATCCATACATAGGTAAAAAATATACCGCAATAAATGAAAATATTTATGGTTTATTGACGGGAAAGCATATCCTTTTTTATCGCATTGATGTTGGAAAAATTGTAGTTGTCAGAATTCTTCATCAACAAATGGATATAAAGAATAAAATTTAAAATGTTCTTTTTTTGTAAAAAATATTAATGTTCCGGATTGAAAATCTACTATACACTTTACTTTAATGAATTTTTTTCTTTTTTCAATTATTCTTCTCGTTCTTTTTGCCCTTCAGCTTTTCTATTTCAGGATTGCCGATAAATTCAACATTATCGATAAGCCCAATGAGCGCAGTTCGCATACGCGCGTAACTTTGCGTGGGGGAGGTGTGGTATTTTATTTTGGAGTATTGTTGTTTTTTGTGTTGCAGGGTTTTCAGTATCCGTATTTTATGGGGGGAATAACGATAATTGCAGCTGTAAGTTTTGCCGACGATGTGCGTACTTTGTCATCGAAAGTGCGCTTGCCTCTGCATTTTGGGGCTATGGCGCTTCTTTTTTTCGAGTGGGGATTGTTTGCACAGCCCTGGTATCTGATTCTGATGGCATTTGTGCTGGCCGTGGGCGTTATTAATGCATATAATTTTATGGATGGCATAAATGGGATAACGGGTGTTTATTCGATAGTTGCTTTGGCAGCTTTGGCTTATGTAAATGCTCAGGTATATCACTTTGTTGATGATAAGTTGATTTATTTCTCGCTTATGGCAGTAATGGTGTTCAACTGGTTTAACTTCCGAAAAAAAGCACGATGCTTTGCCGGCGATGTAGGTTCGGTTACTATAGCATTTCTGATAGTATTTCTGCTGGGTAAACTGATTATTGAAACCGGAAATTTTGGGTATATTCTATTTCTGGGTGTTTATGGTGTGGATTCGGTGCTTACTATAGTACATCGGATAATGTTGAAAGAGAATATCTTTGAGGCACATCGTAAGCATGTATACCAAATTATGGCAAATGAACTGAGAATTCCGCATTTAATGGTATCTTTGTTTTACGGAGCATTGCAAGTATTGGTATCAATTGTGGTAATTTTAAGTCCACTGGCTGCTGCGGTGCTGGTGCTTTGGTTGGGTGTAGGCTATGTATTATTCAAACGTAAATATTTTTACTTACATAATCTTTAACCAATCTATTTCTAACTTCTAACTTTAAATAAATGAGCAAAAAAGTTTTTGTAAGTGGCTGCTACGATATGTTGCACAGCGGACATGTGGCATTTTTTGAAGAAGCAGCCGGTTATGGCGATTTATACGTTGGCATAGGGTCGGATAAGACCATTAATGAATTAAAAGCCCGTAAAACGATTAATTCGGATGCCGAAAGATTGTACATGGTAAAATCGCTCAAAACGGTAAAAGATGCATGGATTAATCGTGGAAGTGGCTTGCTCGATTTTTTAGATGAATTAAAGGAGTTAAAACCCGATATTTTCTTTGTTAATGCCGATGGACATACCCCTGCAAAAGAAGCACTTTGTGCGGAATTAGGAATTGAATATGTAGTAAGTCAGCGTATCCCACATGCCAATTTGCCGGCCCGTTCTACTACATCGCTTCGTAAGGAATGTCTGATACCATATCGTATTGATCTTGCCGGAGGCTGGATGGATCAGCATTACGTGAA
>JBLIZK010000453.1:0-3704 GCA_048859825.1 Paludibacter sp. | reverse complement strand
TCACTTTTTCCATTTTGTTTGCCATGGTACCAATGATAGCATTAATCATCGCCATTGGTCGCGGACTGGGAGTGGAAAAAAACATTGAACAATCCCTGAACACTTCATTCGAAGCCCACTCAAGCCTGATACCCATCATAATGGACTTTGTACGAAAATACCTTGAAACAACACAGGGAGGATTGTTTATCGGTATAGGTATTGTTGTTTTACTTGTATCGGTGATGAATTTTTTTATTCAGGTAGAACTTGCATTTAACGAAATATGGCAGGTGAAAAAGCAACGCTCGGCTGTAAACCGTTTCACCATGTATTTTTCAGCAATGTTGGTAATACCCATTTTCATAATACTCACATCGGGTGTATCAATTTTTGTAAATACGATATTCACAAAAACAAGTGCATTTGAGATACTTACACCATTTATGCGTTTTGGTATTAAGGCTACACCCTACCTGTTAAACTGGATAGTATTTACAGTAATGTACAGAGCCATACCAAATACCAAAGTCAATTTAAAAGATGCTGCTATAGCCGGAATAATTGCCGGCACAGCATTTCAGGTATTTCAGATTTTGTACATCAGCGGTCAGGTGTATCTGTCGCGCTACAACGTGGTTTATGGAAGTTTTGCCGCTATTCCGTTGCTGCTACTTTGGCTACAAATATCCTGTTTAATCGTACTGCTTGGTGCCGATATAGCGTATGCTTCGCAAAACCGTAAAAACTATGAATTTGAAAACGACTCTAAAAACATCAGTATCCGCTATAAAAATTTCCTTATTTTATACATTACATGGCTCATTGTGAAGCAATTCGAAAACCAGCAACCTCCTTTATCTGCCGGGAAAATAGCTGAAGACAACAAGTTTCCGATAAGATTAACGAATCAGCTATTGTCCAACCTTACTGAGGCCAATGTATTAATTGAAGTATTCAACGAAGGCGAACGCGATAAAACATACCAACCAGCTATCGATATTAATCAGCTAAGTATCGGTTTACTCTTCGAAAAAATGGAAAACTATGGCTCAAAGCACTTCCTTGAAAACAAAAATACAACACTTGATGAATTCTGGAAACGCACACACGCCAACGAAGACTTTAATAAAGGCATAAACGATGAAATTCTGATTAAAAATATTTAAACAGACCAGGTGCTCCTTTTTAGGAGCACTTTTTGCAACTATAGCATGGCTCTTTTATTTGGTATTTAAGCACAAATTATACAGCTAAAAATGCTATCTTTGTCAGTCTTTTATGCCATATACTGACAAAAAAGGCAACTTTTAAAAGATTTAAACATCTACAAATAAAAATAAATTATAACACGAAATAAAAATATCATGGGATTTAACGACATTCTCAAAAAACTCTTTGGAAATAAAGCACAAAGAGACCTCAAAGAAATTGAACCATATGTAGAAAAAATTAAAACTGCATACGAAAAAATCAAACTACTTAGCAACGACGAACTGCGTAGCAAAACTGACGAGATTAAAGCCTATATTCAGAAATTTGTATCGGATGAAAAACAGCGTATTCAGGAATTAAAAGAATCTATTGAGTCAACAGAAATTAATCTGCGCGAGAAAATTTATGTTGAAATTGATAAACTTGAAAAAACAGTTACCGAAAAATACGAACAAGCGCTCGAAGAAGTATTGCCTGAAGTTTTTGCCATTGTAAAAGATACCGCACGAAGAATAAGCGAAAACAGCGTATTAGAAGTAACCGCCACCAGTTTCGACCGTGAATTAGCTGCCAAATACGACTTTGTATCAATTGAAGGTGACAAAGCGCTTTACAAAAACGAGTGGACTGCCGGAGGAAATACCATAAAATGGGAAATGGTACATTACGATGTACAGCTATTTGGTGGTACTGTTCTACACAAAGGTAAAATTGCCGAAATGGCCACCGGTGAAGGTAAAACACTCGTAGCTACCTTACCCGTATTCCTGAATGCACTTACCCGCAACGGAGTTCACGTGGTTACGGTTAACGATTATCTGTCAAAACGCGACTCGGAGTGGATGGGCCCATTGTATATGTTTCATGGATTAAGCGTGGATTGTATTGACAAACATCGTCCGAACTCCGATGAACGTCGTCAGGCTTATTTGGCGGATATCACTTTTGGTACAAACAATGAATTTGGCTTTGATTACCTTCGCGACAATATGGCTACAAGCCCGAACGACCTGGTACAGCGCAAACACAATTATGCAATTGTGGATGAGGTAGACTCTGTATTGATTGACGATGCCCGTACACCTCTGATTATCTCAGGTCCGGTACCGAAAGGCGATGATCAGCTTTTCGAAGAATTACGCCCCAAAGTAGAACGTTTGGTGAATGCACAAAAAACACTTGCAACCAAATACTTATCAGACGCCCGAAAACTTATGGCTTCGTCCGATAAAAAAGAACAGGAAGAGGGAGCTTTGGCTTTGTTCCGCTCATACAAAGGTATGCCCAACAACAAGCCTCTTATCAAATTATTAAGTGAACCGGGGGTAAAGGCCATATTACTAAAAACAGAAGAGTTTTACATGCAGGAAAATAACCGTAACATGCACATTGCTACGGACCCGCTGTATTATGTAATCGACGAGAAACACAAATCAATCGAACTTACCGACAAGGGTATCGACCTTATCACCGACAGTTCGGAAGATTCAAAATTCTTTGTATTACCCGATGTAGGCAGCGAAATAGCTGAAATTGAGAAAAACAATTCCTTATCGGCCGAAGAAAAACAAAACCTGAAGGATGATTTAAACCAGAATTATGCTATCAAATCGGAACGCGTACATACCATCAATCAACTTTTGAAGGCTTACACGCTGTTTGAACGCGATATTGAATACGTTGTAATCGAAAACAAAGTAAAAATTGTAGACGAGCAAACCGGACGTATTATGGAAGGCCGTCGCTACTCGGATGGTTTGCATCAGGCAATCGAAGCAAAAGAAAAAGTAACAGTTGAAGCTGCTACACAAACATTTGCTACCATCACACTTCAGAATTACTTCCGCATGTACAATAAACTTGCGGGTATGACCGGTACTGCCGAAACTGAAGCCGGAGAATTATGGGATATCTACAAACTGGATGTGGTGGTAATACCAACCAACAGAGCAATTTCGCGTAACGATATGGAGGACCGCGTTTATAAAACAAAGCGTGAAAAGTACATTGCTGTTATCGAAGAAATTGACAGACTTGTACAAGCCGGACGACCTGTTTTAGTGGGTACTACATCGGTTGAAATATCAGAATTATTGAGCCGTATGCTTACAGGCCGCAAAATTAAACACAATGTACTGAATGCGAAATTACATCAGCGTGAAGCCGACATTGTAGCCGAAGCTGGTCAAAAAGGCACTGTAACAATTGCTACCAATATGGCCGGACGTGGTACCGACATTAAACTAAGCGCCGAAGTAAAAGCAGCGGGTGGTTTGGCAATTATTGGTACCGAACGTCACGAAAGCCGTCGTGTCGACCGTCAGTTACGTGGACGTGCCGGACGCCAGGGTGATCCGGGCTCTTCAATTTTCTACGTGTCGCTCGAAGACGATTTGATGCGCTTATTTGGGTCTGAACGCATTTCGGGCATTATGGACAAACTCGGATTTGAAGAGGGCGAAATGATTGAGCACTCTATGATATCAAAATCGATTGAACGTGCTCAGAAA
>JBLIZK010000452.1:0-7182 GCA_048859825.1 Paludibacter sp. | reverse complement strand
AAAATTATGGTCGTAAACATGCTTATAAGGGTGTTTGCGATGGACTGGCAGGTTACGATGTTAGTACCGATTTCTCTGGCGACGATTATGTAAATGCCTATAAATAACAACCGGAATCTCCACACATTGTTTTCTACAATGTGTGGAGTCCTTTAAAAGTATAATAACAGTAATTGTAGCAAAATCATTCTCTAAATTAATCAGACCGCAATTAAACCGGGATTAATATCTCTTTTTATAAGGATTGTATCTGATTTTTGAATTCAATTATTGCCAATAGCAGTAATTTTAAACCATCATTTTTCGCAATTATAATTTAATTAAGTCCGGAATCATCATAAACGGGCTAAAGCGTATTTTTCATAATTACTGATACTATATAAAATAATTGATAAAATTTTCACATGAAGTCAAATTCTAACAAACTCTCATTTATCGAAAAAGCAGGATACAGTCTTGGCGACTTGGCGGCAAACCTGGTATTTCAAACATTAATTACGTATTTAGCCTATTTTTATACCGACATTTACGGACTTACGAATACTGATGCTTCGGTTGTGATGCTTGTAGTTGGGTTGTTAGCTGCTTTTGTTTTTAATCCAATTGTTGGAGTTTTGGCCGACAGGACAAATTCCCGATGGGGTAAATTTCGTCCCTGGGTGTTGTTTACGGCTGTACCACTGGGTGTTGTGGCTTTTTTGGCATTTAGCACGCCGCATTTCGAATACAAAGGCAAACTCATATATGCAGCAGTTACGTATACCCTTTTGTTACTATTATATGCATCAAGTAATTTACCTTATTCTGCGTTGAGTGGTGTTATTACAGGCGATATGTCTGAACGTAACAGTATATCTTCCTATCGGTTTGTGGGAGTAATGTTTGCCCAGTTTTTTGTACAGGTGTTTATGCTACCCATTATCGAAAGTGTTGGTGGTGGCGATAAAGCTGTAGGTATAGAGGTGGTAATGTCTTGGTTGGCAATAATTGGCACTGTTATGCTACTTATTACTTTTTTTACTACCCGCGAACGAATTGTCCCTGCACCTGAGCAAAAATCAAGTTTGAAGGAGGATTTATCCGACTTGTCGAAAAACCGTCCCTGGTTAATTATGTTGTTGCTTACTATACTGGTTTTTATTACCCTGGCGATGAAAGGTGGTTCTTATGTGTATTACTTTAATAATTTTGTCGATAAAGAAGCTCTCTCTATGTTTATTACGCCGGTTTTTAATGCATTATCATCAGTAGGCATTACTTTTTTTGGTTCAGATCCGGTTTCAGCTGGTTTTGGATTGTTCAACGCTGGTGGTATCATCTTTATGCTCGTCGGCATTTCACTGTCAAAAGGTCTTGCTGATAAATATGGTAAGCGCGATGTGTATAAATATGGTTTACTGGCCGCTACCTTATTTGTGTTTATATTTGTATTTTTCGAATCCGATAGTATACTGATGATGTTCCTTTCGCAAATTTTACACGGATTTACATATGGTATAACTATTCCTATTCTTTGGGCAATGATAGCAGACGTAGCTGATTACTCTGAGTGGAAAACCGGACGCAGAGCAACTGCAATTATATTTTCAGCTATGATGGTTGGTTTAAAAGCGGGGTTGTCAATAGGTGGTGCATTGGTAGCCTGGATTTTAGGTCTTTATAATTATATCCCAAAAGATGGTTCAAACGGAATGGAGGTGGTTCAACCCGACTCCGTGGCCGAAGGCGCACGTTTATTAGTAAGTGTATTCCCATCTATTCCATTTATTATTGGAGCAGGCTTGTTGTTCTTTTATGTCATTGACAAGAAAATGGAAGTTGAAATTGAGTCGGAACTTAAAAAACGCAGAACCGATAAATAGTTTTTTTTGTAAAGTTTTTTAGATATGCTAAAAATTAGAATAGCCATCTTATATGTTGTTTCTTTTTTTTCGTTCAGTATTATTCTGAGTGGATGCAAAACAAACGCGGGCTTAAAACAGAGTTTTAAAAACGATTTTCATATTGGGGTAGCGATGAATAGTGCCCAAATTCAGGGATTAGACAAAAAGGCGCAAATGCTGATTCAGAATAATTTCAATTCAATAGTAGCCGAAAACTGTATGAAGAGTGAGAAAATTCAACCCACCGAAGGCAATTTTCAGTTTGCTGAACCGGATAAGCTGGTGGAATTTGGCATGCAAAACAATATGCACATCATTGGTCATACTTTAATCTGGCATTCACAAGCTCCAAAATGGTTTTTTGTTGATAATAATGGACAAACAGTTTCGCGCGAAGTGCTTATTGAGCGCATGCGAACTCACATTAATACTGTTGTTAAACGTTACAAAGGTCGTGTAAAAGGTTGGGATGTGGTAAATGAGGCTATTAACGACAACGGTACATGGCGCGAAAGTCCGTTTTATAAAATTATTGGAAAAGATTTTGTGAAACTGGCTTTTCAGTTTGCACACGAAGCCGACCCCGATGCAGAATTGTATTATAACGATTATTCCATGGCGCTTGAAAAACGCAGAAATAGCGTTGTAGCTATGGTCAAAGAACTACAGGCCGAAGGCATTAAAATAGATGGGATTGGTATGCAGGGCCATTTGGCAATGGATTTTCCATCAGTTGAGGAATTCGAAAAAAGTATTGTTGCATTTTCCGAACTGGGTGTAAAAGTAATGATTACTGAACTCGATCTGACTGTATTGCCTTCGCCATGGTCAAAAACCGGAGCAAATATTGCTGATAAGGCTGATTATCAGGAACGAATGAATCCGTATAAAACCGGAGTTCCGGCCGAAGTGAATGCTGAATGGGAGCAAAAGTACCTCGATTTCTTTCAATTGTTTGTGAAACATAAAGATAAGATTAGTCGTGTAACATTGTGGGGATTAACCGATACCGACTCATGGAAAAACGATTGGCCTATAAAAGGACGTACTGACTATCCGCTGCTTTTTGATAGGAACTATCAGCCCAAACCAATTGTAAAAAAAATAATGAAAGCAGCCATGAATCATTAATAGGCAGTTTCATTGAATACTGAGATTTTTAATAAAACTATATTATAAATAAAACGAATTTACTTCCCTGCGGGAATTGAACTTTTATGAAAACACCCAAATACCTTGTTCCTCATTTATATACTGCTGATCCGGCAGTGCATGTTTTTAATGGTCGTTTATACATTTACCCTTCGCACGATGTAGAGTCGGGCATACCCGAAAACGACAACGGTGACCATTTTGATATGCGTGATTACCATGTCTTTTCGACCGACGATATCGAAAACGGAACTTTGGTGGATCATGGTGAGGTATTGCACGTAAAAGATATACCGTGGTCAGGCCGTCAGCTTTGGGACTCTGATGCAGCGCACAAAAATGGGAAATTTTATATTTACTTCTCGCTAAAAGACCGGAACGATGTGTTTCACATAGGTGTAGCTGTAAGTGATAGGCCCGAAGGTCCCTTTAAAGCCGAAGATGCACCCATCAAAGGAAGTTATTCTATCGACCCCTGTGTTTTTGAAGATGAAGATGGCGAGCATTACATGTACTTTGGTGGTTTGTGGGGTGGTCAATTGCAACGCTACCGCGGTAACAAGGCCATTGAGTGTGGACACGAACCTGCTGATAACGAACCGGCTCTTTGCCCCAAAGTGGTGAAAATTGCAGATAATATGCTCGAATTTGCAGAAGAACCACGCGACCTGATTATTCTGGACGAAAAAGGAGATCCACTCAAAGCAGGTGATCACGATCGTCGCTTTTTCGAGGCTTCGTGGATGCATAAATACAATGGGAAATATTATTTTTCGTATTCAACCGGCAATACACATTTATTATGTTATGCTATTGGCGATAATCCATATGGCCCTTTTACTTATCAGGGAGTTATTCTGACACCGGTTATCGGATGGACAACCCATCACTGCATTAGTGAGTTCTGCGGAAAATGGTACTTGTTTCATCACGATAGCCGACCGTCGGGTGGACGTACCTGGCTGCGCAGCCTCAAGGTAGTGGAACTGGAATACAATGCTGATGGAACTATTAAAACAATAGATGGACTTGTAGAGTAATTGAATGATAGGGTGATCTCAGAGTCACCCTATCATTATTCAAAGAAATCATCTACATTTGTTAAATAATTTAATTAATATGAAATCATTTAGAGTCATCATTGTCGCGCTTTTGGTATCAATAATGCCACTTCAGGCAAAAATTCGCTTGCCTAAACTGATTTCTGATGGAATGGTTTTGCAACGCGATGCTAATGTAAATGTGTGGGGTTGGGCCGATGCCAATGAAGTAGTTACTGTTTCTATCGAAGGTAAAAGTTATAAAACAAAGGCTGATGCTGCAGGAAACTGGAAAGTAGTACTGAAAAAACACCAAGCCGGTGGTCCCTATGATATGGTAATTACGGCTTCTAATAGCATTGAAATAAAAAACATCGTTTTTGGTGATGTGTGGTTGTGTTCAGGGCAATCGAACATGGAATTACCCATGCGCCGGGTGAAACCACTTTACGAAGTTGAGATTGCTACAGCGAACAATCCTTTTATCCGTACGTTTATTGTACCTCAAAAATATAATTTTAAAAAAGCAGAACCGGATTATTTGACGGGTAGCTGGCAGGAAGTTAATCCTCAAACAATTCAGAATTTCTCGGCTGTAGCCTATTTTTTTGCGGCGGATTTATATGCAAAATATAAAATCCCAATCGGAATAATAAATGCGAGCTTGGGCGGATCTCCTGCCGAAGCATGGATGAGCGAGGAAGCATTAAAATCATTCCCTGATTATTTGCAGGAGGCTTACAAATGGCGCAACGACCAATTGATAAAATCTACCGATAGTGCAGATATGCAGCTGAGTAACCGCTGGTATGCTGAGGCAAACAGTAAAGATGCTGGTCATGCATTCCCACACTGGAGTGCATCAGTGTTAGATGATTCCGATTGGCAAACGATGGAAGTACCGGGCTACTGGAGTGATAAATATCCGAAAATAAAGAACGGTGTGGTATGGTTCAGAAGGGAATTTAATGTTTCGAAAACGGATACTGATAAACAGGCTTTTCTGAATTTGGGACGTATAGTAGATGCGGATTCGGTATTTATTAATGGGAAATGTGTGGGCAATGTAACCTATCAGTATCCACCCCGATGGTATAACGTACCTGCCGGTGTGTTGCTCGAAGGGCGGAATGTAATTACAGTACGGGTAGTAAGCAATGCAGGTAGGGGTGGTTTTGTGTTGGACAAACCATATGAATTAACCGTAGGTGCTACAAAAATTGATTTAAAAGGGAACTGGAAACTAAAACAAGGTTGTGAAATGCCTGTTTTGCCTGGTCAAACTTTTATTCGCTGGAAACCCATGGGTTTGTACAATGCTATGATTGCGCCGTTAAATAATTATACCAAAGCCGGGATAGTTTGGTATCAGGGCGAAGCAAATACATCGAAACCTGACGAATACACCAAACTTCTTTCGGCAATGCTGGCCGACTGGCGTAAAAAGTTTAATCAGCAGAATCTGCCATTTTTGTTGGCGCAATTGCCTAATTTTATGGAAGCTAAGCCTGAACCAACGGAGAGTAATTGGGCAAAACTTCGCGTGGCACAACTCAATATGTTGTCGGTGAAAAATACGGGTGTGGCGGTTACCATTGATGCTGGCGAATGGAACGATATACATCCGCTAAACAAGAAAACAGTGGGCGTTCGATTGGCCAAACTGGCAGATAAAATGCATTACGGTGTAAAAATTAACGCTGCTGCACCAAGGGTAAAATCGGCCAGAATTGTAAATAATACGATTGAAATTTCTTTTGACAGGGCAGGCAACTGCTTGATAACAAAAGACGGACAAACACCTCAGGAGTTTGCAATAGCAGGTGCCGATGGGAAATTTATGTGGGCAAAGGCTGAAATTTCGGGCAATAAAGTGATTGTTAGTTGCAAAAAAGTGTTGAAGCCGATAAAGGTACGTTATGCCTGGGCCGACAATCCGTCAAAAGCTAATCTGACTGATGTTGACGGGAATTTTGTATCGCCATTTCAATGTATTGTCGGGAAGTAACAAGTTCTTTAGCAATTTGTACAACTGTTTAGGTCAATTATTCCCTCCTTGTTTAGAGAAAATTATCGTATTTTTGGTTTAAAATATAATCTAATATTAAATCATAATGAAGTCTTCAAAAAAACTTCTTGTATTTTCTGCATTGCTTGCAGCATCATTGTCGTTGCTTGCGCAGGATAACTGGAAAAACTCCACGTTGAGCTTTGATGAACGTGCCAACGATTTGCTCTCGAAACTAACACTCGAAGAAAAAACTGAACTGATGCGCTTTGACTCACCGGGTATCGAACGACTGGGAATTAAAGCCTACAACTGGTGGAACGAGTGTTTACACGGCGTAGCGCGTGCCGGTCAGGCTACAGTGTTTCCGCAGGCTATTGGTATGGCAGCCATGTGGGATGCTCCGCAAATGTTTACTATTTCAAATGCCATCTCGGACGAAGCCCGTGCCAAATACAATGAATTTCAACGTCAGGGAAAGTATGGTATGTATCAGGGTTTAACATACTGGACACCCAATATCAATATTTTTCGCGATCCACGTTGGGGCCGGGGTATGGAAACCTATGGCGAAGACCCCTATCTGACAGCTGAAATGGCTATTCCGTTCATTAAAGGTTTGCAGGGGAACGACCCTCGTTATCTTAAGTTGGTGGCTACCGTAAAGCATTTTGCAGTGCATAGTGGTCCTGAATCAACCCGACATTCGGCAACGGTTTGGCCTACCGATTATGATTTGCAGGAAACCTATTTGCCGCATTTTGAGCGTACTATTAAGGAAGGTGGAGCTTATTCGGTGATGTGTGCCTACCAGCGTTTACGAGGGATTCCTTGTTGCGGTAGCCAATTTCTCGAAAACATTTTACGTAACAACTGGGATTTTCAGGGTTATATTGTGTCCGACTGTGGTGCCATTCAGGATTTTTACGAGAAGAAAGCGCACAATATGGTAGCAACGCCCGAGGAGTCGTCGGCTATGGCTGTAAAAGCCGGTACCGATCTGAATTGTGGCAGTGTATATGCCCGCAGTTTGCTCAATGCCGTGAAAAAAGGCTTGCTTACCGGGTCGGAAATCGATCGTTCGGTGAAACGATTGATC
>JBLIZK010000451.1:0-3726 GCA_048859825.1 Paludibacter sp. | reverse complement strand
GTCTTTGAGAATGCTACTTTGTTTGAATGCAACCACCAGTTTTGGGGGTATTAAAGTGCGCTTTTGAGTAGCCGGATGTACAGATAAACGCTCTTCCTTTTTACGGACCTCAAAGCTGCCAAATGATGATATACCAACATCCTTTCCATCTGTCAGATTTTCTTTCAGGATATCGATAGTGGCATTTAGCAGTACTTCAGCTGCTTCTTTGGTTAAATTGTTTTTAATCGCCAAAGTGGCTATAAGTTCTTTGTGGTTCATTTATTTTTATTCAAAATTATTTTCCGTATAAGTCAAACTCGGTTGCGTCTGTAATTTCTGCCATATAAAATTCACCAATTTTAATACCGGCTGTAGTTGCAGGTATTAAAACTTCCGGATCAACTTCGGGAGAGTCAAACTCAGTACGTCCTACAAAATTATCGCCCTCAAGCCTATCAATCATCACCTTTAATTTGGTGCCAATTTTATGTTGATTAATATCGTTCGAAATCTGCTGTTGAATAGCCATGATTTCATTCAGGCGGTTTTGTTTTTCGTCTTCCTCAATATTGTCTTCGTATTTTTCGTATGCATAGGTGCCATCTTCATTTGAATAGGTAAATGCACCCATGCGCTCAAACTTTGCAAATTTAAGAAATTCTTTTAATTCTTCAATATCTTTTTCTGTTTCTCCCGGATGCCCAACAAGCATTGTAGTGCGCAGGTGTATGCCGGGTACTTCTTCTCTGATTTGTTTAATCAGCGCATAAGTTTGCTCTTTGGTAATATTGCGGCGCATAGTTGTCAGCATATTATCGCTAATGTGTTGCAAGGCAATATCCAGGTATTTACACACATTCTTTCTTTCGCGCATAACACGTAAAATGTCGTACGGAAACTGTGCAGGGTAGGCATAATGCAATCGTATCCACTCTACCCCGGGTATGTCCGATAGTCGTTCAACCAGTTCGGGCAGTTTGAGTGCTTTGTATTTATCCAGCCCATACGACGATAGATCCTGTGCAATCAGATGAAACTCTTTAACACCATTTGCTACTAAATTACGGACCTCCAGTTCAATATCTTCCATTGGTTTTGAGCGATGGCGTCCGGTTATCAGTGGTATGGCACAATAAGAGCACATCCGGTTGCAACCTTCTGATATTTTTATGTATGCATAATGCGATGGAGTAGTCAAAGAGCGTTCCAAACGTAAATCGGCTCTGAATTCCTGTCCTAAATCAGTCAGAATGTTTGTATAATTAAATTTTCCGTAGTATTTATCTACTTCGGGAATTTCACGTTCTAAATCTTTTTGGTAACGTTCAGACAAACAGCCCATTACAAAAAGCTTTTCGAGTTTTTTGTTTTTGCGTCTGTCGGCAAATTGCAAAATGGTATTAATGCTCTCTTCTTTAGCATCACCTATAAAACCACATGTGTTTACAACAACAATGTCGCCATCGGGTTTTTCAGCATCGTGGCGTACTTTGTAGCCTATAGCATCAAACTGGCGCATTAATAACTCAGAGTCAACCAAATTTTTTGAGCATCCAAGTGTGACAACGTCTACTGTTCCTTTGTAATCTTTTTTTCTTTTTGTCATTTATTTATTTAACTGAAAAGCGAAGCAACAAATTCATTCCGGTCAAACACCTGTAGGTGTTCCATACCTTCGCCAAGTCCAATGTACTTAACCGGGATTTTGAATTGGTCGGAGATGCCTATTACAACGCCTCCTTTGGCTGTCCCGTCGAGTTTTGTTATGGCCAGTGCGTTTACATCTGTTGCTTTGGTAAATTGTTTAGCCTGTTCAAAGGCATTTTGCCCTGTTGAACCGTCGAGTACCAATAATACTTCGTGTGGAGCATCCGGTACTACTTTTTGCATAACATTTTTTATTTTGGTAAGTTCATTCATCAGGTTTATTTTGTTGTGTAAGCGTCCTGCTGTATCTATTATTACTACATCAGCGTTGTTAGCTTTTGCCGACGATAGCGTGTCGAAAGCCACAGAAGCAGGATCGGCTCCCATTTTTTGTTTGATAACCGGTACGCCCACACGTTCGCCCCAAATAACCAATTGCTCTACAGCTGCAGCTCTGAAAGTGTCGGCAGCACCGAGATACACTTTTTTGCCGGCTTTTGTATACTGATGGGCTAATTTCCCGATTGTGGTGGTTTTGCCAACACCATTTACTCCTACAACCATAATTACATATGGCGTGTGAGGTAGCTTGTCAGTAAAATCGACGGGTTGGTTCGAGTTGTTTTCGGCCAATAGTCCAGCAATTTCGTCTTTGAGAATGTCGTTGAGCTCGGCGGTATTTACATATTTATCTCTCGAAACTCTTTTTTCAATGCGCTCAATTATGCGAATAGTTGTTTCGACGCCTACATCGGAGCTTATAAGTACTTCTTCAAGATTATCGAGTACTTCGTCGTCGACTTTTGATTTGCCGGCTATAGCTCTGGTAATTTTCGAAAAAACACTCTCTTTGGTTTTTGCCAAACCCTGATCGAGCGTTTCTTTCTTATCTTTACTAAAAAAACTGAATAATCCCATATTAATTGCTGTTACTGATTGGTATACAAAGTTACAATTTTTTCTGACAGGCACAAAAAAACCTCTCATTCAAACTGAAATGAGAGGTTTTTAAATATTGTGTAACTAAATGTAAATGATTATTTTGCGAAAAAATCTTTTACTTTGTCATTGTGAACAATTTCTTCCTGAAAGATATATGCTCCGGTTTTTGGTGATTTTACCATTTTGATAACCTTAGCATAAGCTCTACCTTCTCCGCTTTGGAGCGATGCAACCGCTTTCTTTGCCATATTTCAAATATTATTTAATTTCTTTGTGTACAGTAACCCTTTTCAAAATTGGGTTGTATTTTTTCAATTCCATGCGACCCGGAGTGTTTTTACGGTTTTTCATCGTGATATAACGCGATGTACCGGCCATGCCGCTTTCTTTATGTTCTGTGCATTCCAGGATTACCTGGATACGTGCTTCTTTCGATTTCTTAGCCATTTTCTTTTCTCCTCGTTAAGCGTATAAATAACCTTTTTCGGCAGCTTTTTTAATGGCTGCATCTAAACCAACTTTGTTGATTGTGCGAAGGCCTGAAGCCGATATTTTCAGGCTGATCCATGTATCCTGTTCTACCCAGTAGAACTTTTTAGTAAACAAGTTTACGTCAAAAGTACGTTTTGTACGACGTTTTGAGTGTGAAACGTTGTTTCCTACCATCGCTTTTTTTCCGGTAATCTGACAAATTTTTGACATTTCAGTATATCTTTTTTGTGTATATTATTTTTTCTCAAAAACAGTGCGCAAAATTACGATAAATATTCGAAACAGACAAGCGTTATCCCCTTTTATTTTGGATTAAATAATGTAAAAACAATTAATTTTTAATTGAATGCTGCTTCAGACGGTTTATTTCAGTGTCTCAATTAAACTGAAAAAGGCCGATTGTGTTGTCCTTTCAATATTTTGCTGTCTGTTTAATCCAAAATTGTACAGTAATGCTTCTGTACCCTCTGGAGTACTGATGGCTATCCAAACTGTGCCTACAGGCTTCTCAGGTGTTCCTCCGTCGGGTCCGGCTATGCCTGAGGTGGCTATGGCATAGTCAGTATGCATCATTCGTTTTACGCCTTCGGCCATTTGTTTTACAACTTGTTCGCTGACAGCTCCGTATTGTTCAATTACTTCACCAGGCACTCCGAGCAGGTG
>JBLIZK010000450.1:0-7613 GCA_048859825.1 Paludibacter sp. | reverse complement strand
ATGCGCGAAGATGTGCAACAGGATATAGCAAAACTATGGGCCGAAGCTACTACCGAAAGCCTGCATCAAATAGGCGACCTGAATGGTTACGGACGGGAATTCCGTCATTTATTCGGATTCGGGTTCAGCAGTGTTGATTACCACAAAGATGTAAACGAAATGGTACAGATTGAGAATCTGGTATAAATAAATAAACGGGCAACAGCGAAAAAGCAGTTGCCCGTTTCAGTTTTATTTTAACAACTCTGGTATGTCGGGGATGCGCTGTTTAATTTCAGCAAGTTTCGAATTACCTATATCGCTCAATGTAAAAAACATATTTCGCTTATCTGTTTCGCCTAAATTCCGGATAATATAGCCTTTACGCTCAACGGAACTGATTACTTTTGAACAGTTAGAACAGGTCAAATCAATTTTTGCAGCCAACTCGCTGGCAGTACAATTTCCTTCGGACAAACAGCATAAAACCATTCCCTCCTTGAGTGAAATTCCATTTAAATGTTCAAATTCCTGTTCGAACAATTCAAGCGCTCGTTGAATATCTCTGACCTTACAAAGTGGATTCATCAGTTAGATAAATAAATTTACATTCGATTCTTCGGCACGTTCCATATAAGCAGCCACCCCACCAATATTAACATTGTCAAGCAATTCCTCGCGACTCACGCCCATCACATCCATCGACATCTGACAAGCAATAAACTCGACACCATTTTCAATGGCTTGCTGACGCAATAATTCTAGCGAATCAATTCCGCGCTTTTTCATGATAAAACGCATCATTAAGCTACCCATGCCCAACATATTCATTTTCGACAAAGATAGTTTTTTTGAGTCTGAGGGCAACATCCAACTAAACATTTTACCAAAAATATCTTTCTGAACAGTTGGTTTGTTTGCTTTTTTTATGGTATTTAACCCCCAAAAAGTGAAAAACATAGAAACTTTCTGACCAGTGGCCGCAGCGCCGTTGGCCAGTACAAATGAAGCCAGTGCTTTATCCAAATCGTCGCTAAACACAATCAGGGTTTTCCCTTTGGCCACATTAAGGGGCTGATTACCATGAATATCTACGACTTGTTCTTTAATTGCTTTTTCAATAACCACAGTATACTTTCCGGCTTCCGATGCTTTGGTAATTAATCGGTTACCGGTGATATTACACCAGGCCTGTGCGTCGCGCGTAAAACCGGCATCAGTTGCTACAACCTCTACCCTATCGCCATCCTGTAAATCATCAATCGTCTTTTTCATTTTCAGAATCGGACCGGGACATTGTAGTCCACAGGCATCCACCTTCAGGAATTTCTTAACCGGTTTTGGACTTTGTATGTCCAGGTCCAATTCCTGAGTTCGCTTTTCCTGTGTTCCCAAAAGCAAATTGTTTTCAATAATATAAGTAGCGGCATCGTATGTTTTTTTACCACCCGACAAATTTACCGCCTTTGAAAATCCACGTTGCAATAAAATGTTCAGAGCAAGGTATCCACGCAAACCAATAGCACAGAATACCACAATAGTTTTGTCTGTCGGAATTTCGCTTAATCTATCTCTTAAATCGTCCAATGGAATATTAATGGCACCCGGTATTGTGCCCAAACCATATTCCTCTTCAGTACGTACATCTAGTAAAAAAACCGATGTTGCATCAGCCTTCAACACATCCTGCCAATAAATTACCGGCATTTTAGCCGATATAATATTTTGAGCCACGTAGCCGGCAATTGCTATAGGGTCCTTAGCCGAAGCAAATGGTGGCGCATAGGCATGTTCAAGCTGAATAAGATCATAAATACTTTTTTTATGTTTCATCAGCAAAGCTATCTGATCAATGCGCTTATCCACACCTGTATATCCCACAATCTGAGCACCCAGCAACAAACCATTTTCCGGATCAAAATTAATTTTAATCGTCATAGGCATAGCACCGGGGTAGTAACCGGCATTAGAGCCCGAATGTGTAGTAGACGACTTAAATGCGATGGATTGGCGATTCAAAAGAGTCTCGTTCATCCCCGATGCAGCTACAGTTAAATCGAAAACTTTCGCTATTGAAGTACCGATTGCTCCTTCGTAAGTTGTTTTATTTCCAAAAACCATATTATCGGCTACTATTCGGCCCTGTCGGTTGGCAGGTACTGCCAGATAGTTTAACCACGATTGGCCGGTAAGCGGATGTTTAAACTCAATGGCATCGCCAACAGCATAAATGTCTTTCACAGATGTTTGCAAATACTCATCCACCCAAATTCCACCTGCTTCGCCGGTTTTTATTGCGGCCGCTTTGGCAAGAGTTGTTTCAGGGCGCACACCAATGGAAAGTATAACCAAATCGGCTTGTAAACTTTTTCCGCTTTTGAAAAACACCTCCAGACCATTTCCTTTCCGCTCAAAACCTGTAACAGTTTCGCTAAGGTATAAATTTACCCCTTTCTGATTTAAATGCTGATGCACCATAGCTGCCATCGGAAAATCAATTGGAGTCATTACCTGTGGTGCCATTTCGACAATGGATACCTCCGAGCCAAGGTGATGCAGATTTTCAGCCATTTCGAGACCAATAAAACCGGCTCCTATTACTACTGCATGATTTACTTTGTGCGTATTTGTGAATTTTTTAATTGCATCTGTATCGGCTACATTTCGCAGGGTAAAAATCCCTTCGGATTCTATGCCTTTTAAAGCAGGTTTTACCGGCGATGCACCGGGCGACAACAACAGTTTATCATACGATTCAATAAAAACTTCGTTTTTTGCATTTCTGTACGACACTTCTTTACGTTCAGGATGTAAGGCAATAACCTCGGTACGCACACGAACATCCACGTTAAATCGCTTACCAAACGACTCCGGGGTTTGCAAAAACAATTTGTCGCGCTCGTCTATTACCCCACCAATGTAATAAGGTAAACCACAATTGGCATACGAAATATCGTTACCTCGTTCAAATAGAATGATTTCGGCCTGCTCGTCGGCACGACGAATTCGGGCTGCGGCCGTTGCACCTCCCGCAACTCCGCCTACAATTACATGTTTCATTATTTTATCACTATCAATTTATACCTATGCTTTAATACGGAAAAATTTCCATATTTGAGAGCACAAAATTACGGATAAATTTCCACAATCAGTATTTTCCAGTGGAAATTATTTTATAAAATTTGTTATTCAAAAAAAATATCTGTTATACTGCCAATTACAAACCAATCACACAAAAAAACCCTGCAAAACACTTGGTTCTGCAGGGTAATGATTATTTGCCTGAAATAAATCTTTTATCGCAAAGTTGCTTGAGCGGCAGCCAAACGAGCTATCGGAACTCTGAAAGGCGAGCAACTTACATAGTTTAAACCTACTCTGTGACAGAATTCAACCGACGATGGTTCGCCTCCATGCTCACCACAAATACCGACTTTCAGATTTGGATTCACCTCACGCCCTTTTTCTGTAGCCATTTGAACTAACTGCCCCACTCCATTCTGGTCTAAAACCTGGAATGGATCATTTTTAAGTATTTTCTTTTCAAGATAGATGGGAAGGAATGAAGCAATATCATCGCGTGAGTAACCAAATGTCATTTGAGTTAAGTCGTTTGTACCAAATGAGAAAAACTCAGCTTTTGCCGCGATTTTATCGGCAGTAAGAGCTGCTCGGGGAATTTCAATCATAGTACCAACCTTGAAATCAATTGAATCACCCACCTCTTCGAACAATTTTGCAGCAGTAGAACGAATGATTCTTTCCTGTTCGTTGAATTCATATTTTATACCCACCAATGGCACCATAATTTCAGGCAAAGCCACAATACCTTTTTTCTTAAGTTTTAATGCAGCTCCCAGAATAGCTTTGGTTTGCATCTCGGTAATTTCAGGATAAGTATTACCCAAACGGCAACCACGATGTCCAAGCATCGGATTTTGTTCGTGCAATGAGTCAACGCGTTGTTTGATGGTTTTTAGCGAAACACCCATAGCTTCGGCCATTTCACGTTGACCTTTTTCATCGTGAGGTACAAACTCATGCAAAGGCGGATCGAGCAAACGTACAGTAACCGGGCATCCATCCATTGCTTCAAAAATACCTTCAAAGTCCTCCTGCTGATAAGGTAAAATCTTTGCCAATGCAACTCTGCGACCTTCTTCATTTTCAGCTAAAATCATTTCGCGCATGGCTTTAATTTTTTCACCTTCAAAGAACATGTGCTCGGTTCTACATAAGCCGATGCCTGTTGCACCGAATTTACGGGCTACGCGGGCATCGTGAGGTGTATCGGCATTCGTACGCACCGACATGCGTGAATATTTATCGGCCAATACCATTAATTCGGCAAAATCGGAATCCAGTTCAGCTTCCGAAGTCGCCACTTTACCCAAAAATATATCGCCGGTTGAGCCATTCAGCGATATATAATCGCATTCCTTCACCACCAGGCCATCCACTTCCATTAATTTGGCAGAATAATCAATTTTAAGAGCTCCGGCACCCGACACACAGCATTTACCCATACCACGGGCCACTACAGCAGCATGCGATGTCATTCCACCACGTGCAGTAAGTATTCCCTGAGCAGCTGCCATACCTGCTAAATCCTCGGGCGAGGTTTCAACACGTACCATAATAACTTTTTCGCCTCCCGATGCCCATTCGGCTGCATCGTCGGCATTAAATACCACACGCCCGGTAGCTGCGCCCGGCGAAGCCGCCAAACCTTTGGCAATTAATTTTGCCGATTTTAAAGCCGCTTTATCAAAAACCGGATGAAGCAATTCATCGAGTTTTAATGGGTCGACACGTAAAATAGCTGTTTTTTCATCAATCATGCCCTGACGGAATAAATCCATGGCAATTTTAACCATAGCAGCTCCGGTTCGTTTTCCGTTACGGGTTTGCAAAAACCAGAGTTTACCTTCCTGAACGGTAAATTCCATGTCCTGCATATCCTTGTAATGGTTTTCGAGCTTTGTTTGGAGCGTATCCAACTCCTTAAATATTTCGGGCATGGATTCTTCCATCGATGGATAATGTGCTAATCTGTCGGCCTCGCTCACTTCGGCCAAAACTGCCCAACGCTGCGAACCTTCCTTTGTAATTTGCTGAGGAGTACGTATACCGGCTACCACATCTTCGCCCTGTGCATTTATCAGGTATTCGCCTACAAAAATATCCTCGCCGGTAGCTGCATCGCGACTAAAACAAACACCTGTAGCCGAAGTATTACCCATATTTCCAAACACCATAGCCTGCACATTAACAGCAGTGCCCCACTCGGCAGGAATGCCTTCCATTTTCCGGTAAAGAATGGCACGATCGTTCATCCACGAATCAAAAACGGCACAGATTGCTCCCCATAGCTGTTCGTAAGCTGAATCAGGAAAATCTCTGCCGGTTTGTTTTTTAACTGCTGCTTTAAATTTGGCAACCAGTTCTTTCAAGTCATCTACATTTAGCTCTGTATCGAGCTTCACCCCTTTTTCTTCTTTAATATGCTCAATAATTTCTTCGAAAGGATCAATATCATTTTTATTTGCAGGCTTCATGCCCAAAACCACATCGCCATACATTTGTACAAAACGACGGTACGAGTCCCACGCAAAACGGGCATTACCTGTTTTACGAATCATACCTTCAACTACAGCATCATTGAGCCCCAAATTTAAAATAGTATCCATCATCCCCGGCATTGAAGCACGGGCACCCGAACGAACCGAAACCAATAAAGGATTTTCAATATCGCCAAATTGCGATTTCATCAACTGTTCAACACCCGCCATAGCCTTTTCTACTTCAGGCTTAAGCAACTCCACCACTTTATCTCTGCCCAATGTGTAATACTCAGAACACACATCAGTAGTAATAGTAAAGCCGGGAGGTACGGGAACTCCAATAAGATTCATTTCGGCCAGGTTGGCCCCTTTTCCTCCCAGCAGGTTTTTCATTCCTGCTTTACCTTCGGCCTGTCCGTTACCGAAGGTGTAAACGCGTTTTGTGTCAGTCATTGTGATTCTATTAGATTTGATTATAAAAATGCAATTTTAGGTGCAGGCAAAGTTAGCATAATTTGTAAAATACAAAACTTTTTATCATAGAAAAAACTACTAATTAAAAACAGAAAATCAGGCTTTTATATATCAAATGTTTTCACTACCTTTGCACTCGAAAATATAATAACCACGCGTTGTGGGTAACTGTCCGAATTACACTGCTTTAATCTGCAGATAGCTTTCAGTTGGGGTCAAGTTTTTACAAAAAACGAATTTAATTTATCGCCGGATATTCGCCCTGAAAACGTGTATTAAAACAAAAAAAATGACTTTTAAAGAATTAAATTTGAAGGCCGAAATTCTTTCGGCCATCGAAGAACTTGGCTATGAGTTTCCTATGCCGGTACAGGAAAAAACCATCCCTTTCATGCTGGAACAAACAGCTGACCTGGTGGCACTTGCACAAACAGGAACCGGAAAAACTGCGGGATTCGGACTACCCGTTTTACACTTGATTGATCCTACACAAAAGAAAATTCAGGCGCTTGTACTTGCTCCTACACGTGAATTGTGTATCCAGATTTCGAACGATTTGAAGAATTATTCAAAAAATCTGCGCGGCCTGCGTGTTGTGGCTGTTTATGGTGGCGAAGACATTCGTATACAGCTAAAACAACTGGACCAAACCCCTCAAATTGTGGTAGCTACTCCGGGTCGGTTAATCGACCTTATAGAGCGCGGCAAAATAGAATTGGGGGCTGTAGACTATCTTGTACTGGATGAAGCAGACGAAATGCTGAACATGGGCTTCAAAGAAGATATTGAAACAATACTTGAAAAAACTCCGTCGACACGACGCACCATGCTGTTTTCGGCTACTATGCCAAAAGAAATAGCCATGATAGCAAAACGCTACATGAAAGCGCACGAAGAGATTACTATTGGGAGTAAAAATGCCGGTTCAGAAAATGTGGAACACATCTATTATGTGTCGCAAGCAAAACAACGGTATTTGGTTTTGAAACGTATCGTCGATTTAAATCCGGATATTTATGGTATTGTTTTTTGCCGTACACGTCAGGAAACAAAAGAAGTAGCCGACCATTTGATGCACGATGGCTATAGCGCCGACGCGCTGCATGGCGATTTATCGCAGGCTCAACGCGATACTGTAATGCAGAAATTCCGCATACGCAATATCCAACTTTTGGTGGCTACCGACGTAGCTGCACGCGGACTGGATGTAAGTGATTTAACTCACGTTATCAACTACAATCTACCTGACGATGTAGAGGTTTACACCCATCGTAGCGGTCGTACAGGCCGTGCAAACAAAAAAGGAGTTTCAGTATCTATCATTCACTCGAAAGAAAAATTTAAAATCAAAGATATTGAGCGCATGTTGAAAAAGAACTTTGAACTACAACAAATCCCTAACGGACTTGAAGTTTGTAAAAAGCAACTTTTTTACATGATTGATAAAATGCAAAATGTAGATGTAAACGAAGAGCAAATAGCTCCTTACATTCCACAAATTATGCAACAATTGGAAGAATTGCCAAAAGAAGAAATCATCAAACGATTTGTATCATTGGAATTCAATCGTTTTTTGGATTATTACAAAGATGCTGA
>JBLIZK010000449.1:0-3145 GCA_048859825.1 Paludibacter sp. | reverse complement strand
TCAGCATTTTTAGCATCACCTTTTACTTTGAATGTAAGTACACCTCCGAAACCACGTTTGAAATATTTTTTAGCGATATCGTGGTATTTGCTGCTTTTCAAGCCCGGATAATTCACATACTCTACATTCGGATGTTTTTCGAGCCATTCGGCTACTTTTTGCGCATTTTCTACATGTCGTTCAACACGTAATGAGAGAGTTTCCAGGCCCTGAATCAACAAAAATGAGTTGAACGGGCTGATGGCATTTCCCCAGTCGCGAAGTCCTTCTACGCGGGCACGGATGTTAAAAGCAATTTTTCCAAACGGCCCATCGAAACCAAATACATCCCAGAAAACCAATCCATGATAACCCTCAGATGGTTCGGTAAAGGATGGAAATTTTCCATTTCCCCAGTTGAATTTTCCACTATCCACAATAACTCCTCCGAGCGAAGTGCCATGTCCGCCAATCCATTTAGTAGCCGATTCAACTACGATGGATGCACCATGTTTTAAAGGTTGAAAAATTGCACCACCGGCGCCAAAAGTATTGTCAACAATCAGTGGAATGCCATGTTTATCGGCAACGGCTGCTATGGCTTCAAAATCGGGTACATTCAAATCCGGATTTCCAATGGTTTCCAGATATATGGCTTTCGTGTTATCGTCTATTAATGCCTCAAATTCGGCTGGTTCGTCGTTTTTTACAAAACGGGCTTCCACTCCCAGGCGTTTAAATTGCACTTTGAACTGATTATAAGTGCCACCGTAAAGATGCGAAGTTGATACAAAATTATCGCCGGCCTGTAATATATTGTTAAGTGCAATAAACTGAGCCGATTGGCCGGATGATGTTGCTAAAGCTGATACACCCCCTTCGAGAGCAGCAATACGTTTTTCGAACACATCAGTAGTTGGGTTCATTAATCGGGTATAGATATTCCCGAATTTACGCAAACCAAACAGGTCTGCACCATGTTGTGCATCGTCAAAAACGTACGACGATGTTTGATAAATTGGAACCGCACGCGAGTTGGTCGTTTTGTCTACCTCTTGTCCGGCATGTATTTGCAGTGTTTCAAATTTGTGTGACATAATAAATGACCCCCAGCCCCTCTAAAGGGGAGAAATATTACTACGGGGGGAGTAGTTTTATGTGTTTTTTAATTCTGTTTTTGTACCCCTTGTGGGGGATTTAGGGCTTACAATGGATATTCTTCAAATGCATACAGCAGTGTTGATAAATATCGTTCGCCGGTATCAGGTAAAAGAGCTACGATGTTCTTACCTTTATTTTCAGGTCGTTGAGCAAGCAGAGTTGCTGCATATGCTGCTGCTCCCGACGAAATTCCAACCAAAAGACCTTCCTGCTGTGCTAACTGACGTGATGTAAGAATTGCATTGTCGTTACTTACCGGTATAATTTCGTCAACTACAGTACCATCGTAATTTTTGGGTATAAACCCGGCTCCAATACCCTGAATTTTGTGTGGACCGGGATTTCCGCCTGATAGTACCGGCGAATCGACAGGTTCAACAGCTACGATTTTGATATCAGGGTTTTTCGATTTCAGATAGGCGCCTACACCACTCACTGTACCTCCTGTACCAACTCCGGCAACAAAAATATCAACCTTGCCTTCGGTATCATTCCATATTTCGGGTCCGGTAGTTGAATTGTGTACTTTCGGATTCGATGCATTTTCAAACTGTTGAGGTATGAATGATGCCGGATTGGCTTCGTTCAACTCAATAGCTTTTGCTATCGCACCCTTCATTCCATTGGCACCCGGAGTAAGTACCAAATTAGCACCTAAGGCTTTTAACAGATTGCGGCGCTCAATACTCATGGTTTCGGGCATAGTAAGTGTTAGTTTATATCCTTTTACAGCAGCCACCATTGCTAATCCAATACCTGTGTTTCCACTGGTTGGTTCAATTATTTCGACACCCGGTTTCAATATTCCTGCAGCTTCTGCATCTTCAATCATTGCCAAAGCAATACGTTCTTTTACACAACCTGCCGGATTAAACGATTCCAGTTTAACAATTACATTGGCTTCTAAGCCTTTATTTGTTGAATAATTTGAAAGTTGAACCAAAGGTGTATTACCAATTAATTCAGTGAGGTTTTTTGCAATCTTTGCCATAATGCTATTTTTTGTTTGATTTGTTTTTTTGTTATTTGAACTGATGCAAAATTATAGTTCGGACAGTGCCTTCACAATCGCAATAACAGGGTATATTGTATACCATAAATATGGTAGATAAATATGGTATACCGTACTGAATTTATGGCATATAGTTGTTTGTAGTAAATGTCATATTGTCTGATAATAAGATAATTATATCTGTTGTTGTGCCAATTTTTCCGAAAAGCATCTAATGGATGAATATTTGTAAAGCAATGGATGTGTAGACATTTATCAAACTTCAAACTTCTAAATATATGAACTTTAACAATTTTACAATTAAATCGCAGGAAGCAATTCAGCAAGCTGTTGAATTGGTGCAAAATAATGGTCAGCAAGTAGTAGAAACTCCACATCTTTTTAAAGGTATAGTGATGAAAGGAGAGGATGTGCTGCAATTTCTGTTTGCTAAACTGGGTGTAAATATCTCAACCATAAATTCAATTGTTGATTCAATAATCAACGGATTTCCTCGTGTATCGGGTGGCGAACCTTATTTGAGTCGCGAAACTAACAGTGTGCTTCAGAAAGCTATTGACAAATCGTCGAAAACCGGCGATCAGTTTGTTTCGCTGGAGTATATATTATTAGCATTGCTGGCCGAAAAAAATCAGATGACCAAGGTGTTGCACGATGCGGGTATTAGCGAAAAATCATTGCAGGAAGCAATCAACGAATTGCGAAAAGGGGCAAAGGTAGACTCGGCATCTGCTGAGGATACATATAACTCATTGAATAAGTATGCCATTAATTTAAATGAGCGTGCCCGCTCAGGTAAACTCGATCCGGTGATAGGACGTGACGAAGAAATCCGTCGGGTACTGCAAATTCTGAGCAGGCGTACCAAGAATAATCCGATTCTAATTGGTGAACCCGGAACGGGTAAAACTGCCATAGCCGAAGGTTTGGCACATCGGATTGTGCGTGGCGACGTACCTGAAAATCTGAAATCGAAGCAAATATTCTCGCTTG